>JAGLRY010000079.1 GCA_023135995.1 Candidatus Aminicenantota bacterium
AAAAGGGGACAGTCCCTTTTTTCCTGGGGTGAACCAAAAAGGGGACAGTCCCCTTTTGTCACTCCATTGTCATTGACATTCAACTGAACGTTATATAAAAGGTGAATGAACAAAAAACAACACGATCCACGGAGGCTATCATGAAGTTGCATAAAAATCTTCTTCTCCACTCGATTCTGCTGATAATATTTCTGAGTTTTATTACTTCGTTTCCAGGCTTTTTGACTGCGCTTTCTGCAGCACTCGATCCTCCTGATACACCATACGATGTCCTGATACTTAACGGGCGTGTGGTGGACGGCACGGGCAATGCCTGGTTCTATGGCGATATCGCTATTCAAGGCGATCGAATAGTCCTCATCACTCCTGCGGGCCAACTTAAAAATGCTCAGGCAGCAGAACGGATAGATGCCAGCGGCTTGGTCGTGTCTCCTGGATTTATCGATATCCAAAGCCATTCCCGGAGTGCATTCCTCAACGGCGACGGCTGTGTCATAAGCAAGGTAACACAGGGCATCACGACGGAGATTCTGGGCGAGGGATGGACCAATGCTCCTGCGAATGAATTGACTCTCTTTCTCGAGGGAGACCCTAGCCCTAAAATGCAGGAAATTATCAAAGAGTTCGGAGGGCCTCGGGGATTCAACAACTGGCTCGAGGCTATGGAGCAGCATGGGACTTCTCCCAATTTCGGTTCCTTTCTTGGTGCAGCCACTGTGCGCACGTATGTAAAGGGCATGGCATTGGGAGCCCCTACGTCTGAGGAACTGGAGACCATGAAGAAAGTGACAAAGAATGCCATGGAAGATGGCGCTTTCGGCCTTGCATCTGCCCTGATCTATCCCCCGGGAAGTTTTGCCACAACGGAGGAACTCATCGAGATCTGTAAAGTGATGGCTCCTTATGGAGGCGTTTATATCACTCATCTGCGATCAGAAGCGGATAAATTTATAGAGGGTATCGATGAGGCCATTGAGATCGGTAAAAAAGCAGGTGTCCCCGTGGAGATCTATCATCTCAAAGCTGCAGGCCTCAGGAACTGGCACAAGATGGCCTTGGCCATTGCACGCATCGAGGAGGCAAGGGCTGAAGGATTGGACATCGGTGCGGATATGTACACCTACATCGCGGGTAGCACAGGTCTTGCTGCGTGTATGCCACCTTGGGCATCCGCCGATGGGAAGCTTCATGAAAACCTCAAAGACCCGGAGATGCGTGCCAAGATCCACGATGAGATCCTCGATCAGAAAACAGAATGGGAAAACATGGGTCAGCTGGCCACTCCTGAAAATGTGTTGATTCTTGGCCTTTGGAAGGAGGAAAACCGGAAATATGCCGGCAAACGATTGTCAGAAATAGCAGAAGAGATGGGGAAAGACTGGGTGGATACGGCTATCGACCTCTTGCTCTCTGAAGGCCAAGACATAGGCACGATCTATTTCATGATGACAGAAGACAACCTTGCCCTTCAGATGAAGCAGCCCTGGATCAAATTCGGGACTGACGCCGGCGGACATGATCCAGAGAAAACGAAGGCTCTTATTCACCCACGCGCGTATGGGACCTTCACCCGCATTCTGGGCAAATATGTGAGGGAGGAGCGTGTGATGGGCCTTGAAGATGCGATAAGGAAGATGAGCTCAGCTGTGGCCCACAGGCTTTTTATTAAAGACCGTGGTCTCCTCTGCGAAGGTTTTTATGCCGATATCGCCATCTTCGACCCTACTACGGTCGGCGACCGTGCGACATTCGAGAATCCGCACCAACTCTCTGTAGGAATGCACTATGTCTTCGTCAATGGTATCGCTGTCGTCAAAGAGGGAAAACATATGGGCGCAAAGCCAGGGCGCATCGTCCGAGGCCCAGGCTATACCAAAAATTAGTCTGCCAACATGGTAAATATCTGCTCCTACTTTTGTTACGCATAAATAAATCGTCAGAAAACAATTGACATCAAATTTTTGTCTATGATATATATTCCCAAGCAAGGAAGTAGTCATTCGTGGCTGCAAGGGAGCAGTTAAAAACGATGAGCGGGGCATATCATACATCTAATTAATACCACCCTGCGTCTTTTCATCAGATCTAACTGTATTCGTTAAGGAGAAGTGTTGAACAACAGGCGCCAATTAGCGGACCGTCGGCTCTCATCGACAAAATCCATCAGTCTCTATACGATAAGAGGACGACGCAAAAAAGCGCGTCGTGAGGAGGAGACGGAAAATTACTATGTCGATCGATACGAACTGCGCTATTTGTTCTTGATCATCTCGATATTGATCTTGTGTTTTCTGGATGCCTTCTTGACAGTGATTCTGCTACAGTTGGGAGCGGTGGAACTGAATCCTTTTATGCTGATATTTATAGAGAAAGATGTTGTTCTCTCTATGGTCGTGAAGTATGTGATCACAGCCATCAGCTTGACTTGTATCTTGATCCATAAGAATTTCAGGATCTTCAGAAATCTACGTGTCCGTTCCCTAATTTATTTTGTGTTGACCCTTTATGTCGTGTTAGTGCTTTTTGAGTTTATTTCTTATATTAAGATTGTGGGGTATGAATCAGAGATCCTAAGTTTTGTTGCTGGTTGATTATCCTGAATTATTCATAAATTATGCCGACGCCTCGCCCCGGCCCGACCTACCACTACGGCAACCTCAACTCGTGAATAATCCAGGTTAAGTATTTTTTCTTGTTAAAACCAAATCAGGTCGTTCTTGCCGTAGAACTGCCTTATCTTGGCTTCTAGCGCGTTGGCCTTTTCGATCGCAACTTCATCTTTCAGACGTCGCTTCAAATTGAGAAGAGCATTTTTTGTTCCTCTAACTTTTCTGATGGAATCGTCTACATCCGATATCGTATCCATCCCCAGTCCCCCCGCTCTCCGGATTGCCTGCATGTATTCTTCGACGGCGGCGTCATACTTGTCCTCGATCATCTGGACTTCTTTTTCTTCAATCGTCAAGGGTTTGACGAAATTCGTGTAGCCGAAGTACCCTATGGCTCCCAGAACGAGTATCCAGGCTAAGGCTTTCATTCTCTCTCTCCTATGTGTTTTTTATGGCATAAAATTACACATTTTTGCATTATTTTACCTATACCATGATGTTATACTTCATTTGGACCTTCAATCCCCCTTGTGGGTAGTTTTAAGGGTGATATTTTGTAATGCATGTTCACCCTCAACGGTGATGAATTATGTGTATCGCATACTATCACTCAAGTTTTCTCCCTGAACCACGTGACTTCTTCTTTATTCTTAAATCGCAATATTCCATCATCGATCGAGTGGAAACAGATGGGAAGTTCGCACCGTTGGAAATTATTGTCCAAGTAGTGAATAATGAACGATTCCCACTCTCCATTCTCTTTATTCTTTTTTATCTTTATG
>JAGLRY010000008.1 GCA_023135995.1 Candidatus Aminicenantota bacterium
CAGGAGGATGCAGATAGACTGACGGAAGCTATCCAGGATGCCAAAAAGAAGATCTTCTGCTGTTCCGTCTGCAACAGCCTCACTCATGTGGATCCCTGTGATTATTGTACGGATAACGGATACAGTGATGAATTTTTATGTATTGTCGAAGAACCTTTCAACATCATATCGATCGAAAAGACCGGGATATACAAAGGGAAATACCATGTTCTTTTGGGTGCGCTCTCTCCACTGAAGGGGATCGGTCCCGATGAGTTGAAACTGGACAGACTCATCGATAGGATCAAAAAAGGGAATTTTAAAGAGATCATCATCGCCACAAATCCCACTGTGGAGGGAGAGGCGACCGCTCATTATATTGTAAAAATACTCAAAGACTTTCAAGTCAAACTGACAAGGTTGGCCATGGGGCTTCCTGTCGGTTCTGACATTGATTTTGCCGATCAGGTCACCATAAAAAAAGCGTTGGAAGGCAGGACAGAAATAAAGGAGATAGAGCCATGACAAAAATTTTTGAATCCATTGAAGGCAATACAGCTGCCACGCATGTGGCTTATGCTTTTAGCGAGGTTGCAGCCATCTATCCAATCACCCCTTCTTCATCTATGGGAGAGCTTGCAGATGCCTGGGCAGCCCAGGAAAGAAAGAATATCTTTGGCCAAACTCTCGAAGTGATCGAGATGCAGTCAGAAGGCGGCGCTGCCGGTGCCGTTCATGGATGCCTGTCTGCAGGCGCATTAACAACAACGTTTACCGCATCCCAGGGGCTCATGCTGATGCTTCCCAACATGCACAAGATAGCCGGAGAGATGCTTCCTACAGTGTTTCATGTGTCGGCACGATCTCTGGCCTGTCAGTCGTTATCCATTTTTGGCGATCATTCGGATGTGATGTCCGCAAGGAACACAGGATATTCACTCATCGCTTCTGGCTCTATTCAGGAGACCATGGATTTGGCTGTTGTTGCTCATCTGGCAACGCTGAAATCAAAAATTCCATTTCTCCACTTCTTTGACGGGTTTCGGACGTCCAATGAGGTTCAAAAAGTGGAAATAATTCCTTATGAACTCATGGCTGAATTGCTAGAGATGCAGTATGTGAGAGAATTCCGGGAGCGAGCCATGAATCCGGAAAGACCGAAGATCAAAGTGGGCGCGCAGAATCCTGACGTCTACTTCCAAGGCAGAGAAACAGTGAACAAATTCTATGATGTTACTCCTGCAATCGTACAGGAATACATGGATAAACTTGCGACCAAGATCGGGCGACAGTATAAACTTTTTGATTATATCGGTGCGCCTGATGCAGAAAAGATCATCATTTCCATGGGATCCTCCACAGAAACGATCGAAGAAGCTGTGGCTTATCTCACAGAACGTGGTGAAAAAGTGGGCGCCATAAAAGTACGGCTCTATCGTCCATTCTCTGCAGAAACTTTTATAGCGGCCATCCCTGAAACGGTGAAAAAGATCGCGGTCCTTGATAGGACCAAAGAGCCGGGTGCTCTGGGTGAGCCCCTTTATCTCGATGTCGTTGTCGCACTGGCTGGAAAAGATCAAAAAATCATCGGTGGGCGGTATGGATTATCCTCAAAGGAATTTACGCCGAGTATGGTGAAGGCCGTATACGACCATCTCGATGGAGAAGGATTTCATGGGTTCACGGTGGGTATCGTGGATGATGTGACTGGCACATCTATCACAATCAAAGAGGAGATCGAGGCTGAGCCCAAAGGGGCCATCCGTTGTAAATTTTGGGGCTATGGATCCGATGGAACAGTGAGTGCCAACAAAAATTCCATTAAGATCATCGGTGATAGTACGGATATGTTCTGTCAAGGATATTTCCAGTACGACTCAAAAAAATCTGGGGGAGTCACTATATCTCACCTGAGGTTCGGCAAAGACAAGATCCAGTCGCAATATCTGCTTAATACCGTGGACTTTGTCGCCCTTCACAAAAGCTCTTATATCGGCCGATATGACATTCTCGACGGGCTCAAAGAGGGGGGGATGTTCTTGCTGAATTCCATATGGAGTGCCGATGAGGTTTTTGAGAATTTGACGGAAGATATGCAGAAAACGATTTTGGAGAAAAATATTAAAGTCTTCAACATTGATGCACTTAAGATCGCCCATAATGTCGGCTTAGGTGCCCGCATCAGTGCGGTGATGCAGGCTGCCTTTTTCAAGATTTCCGGTGTACTGCCGGAGGATGAGGCCATCAGGCTCATCAAGGATGCTATCAAAAAGACTTTTATGTCCAAGGGTGAGAACATCGTGAAGATGAATTGGGCGGCAGTGGATAAGGCTGTGGCGGCAGTGGAAGAAATTCCCGTTCCGGATAAGATCACAAAATCCGCCCCCCCGCCCAAGCTGATTCCCGATGATGCCAGTGATTTCGCTAAAGAGGTGATCCTTCCGGTCATGCGTTTTAAAGGGGACACTATCCCGGTCTCTAAAATGCCCATTGACGGTCAAATTCCCTCTGGCACAACAAAATTGGAAAAACGAGGGGTTGCTCCGGAAGTGCCTCATTGGATTCCCGAAAATTGTATCCAGTGCAACCAGTGCTCTTTAGTCTGTCCCCATGCTGCTATCCGTGTGAAACAGATCGATCCGAAGGCCCTTGAGGGCGCACCCGAAGGATTTGTTACCGTAGACTCAAAAACTAAAAATGATCGCAACCTCAAGTTCCGGCTCCAGGTCTATGTGGATGATTGTGTGGGCTGCTGGAACTGTTTTGAGACCTGTCCTTCGAAGGAAAAGGCCCTCGAAATGCTTCCCTATGAGGACGCACATACACCTCAAGTGAAGAAAGGAGAGGCCTTCTTTGAAAATTTACCTTACAATATTCTCGATGGTGTGAAGAGAGAGACGATCAAGGGGAGTCAATTTCTCATGCCCTACCTGGAATTCAGCGGGGCCTGTGGTGGCTGCGGAGAGACCCCCTATGTCAAGCTTGCCACACAGTTTTTTGGTGATCGCATGATCATTGCCAACGCCACGGGTTGTTCTTCCATATGGGGAGGAACCTTTCCCACAATGGCCTATTGTAAAGATCGGGCCGGGCGTGGACCCACCTGGGCAAACTCTCTGTTCGAAGATAATGCCGAATACGGTTTTGGTATGCGTTTGGCCGTAGATGCAAACAGAGGACAGCTTCTCGCAAACATCGATCGTTTACTCGAGATGGGGACAACTGCCCGGTTGACTCAGGCTTTACAGAAAAGCAAAGAGCTATGGAATGCGGTAGACGATGCAGCTAAAGACGCTGCTCGAGAAGTGAAGGATGCCATACCCGAAGCGCTTACCAAAACGAACGGAAGTAGCAAGCCCGTGTTGGAGAAAATCGAGGAACTTCAGGATTATATCGTAGACAAAAGCGTTTGGTCCATCGGAGGAGATGGATGGGCGTACGATATCGGCTACGGCGGTCTAGATCACGTCTTGGCCATGAATCGCAATGTGAATATCCTTGTGCTGGATACTGAGATTTACTCGAATACCGGGGGACAGGCGTCAAAAGCCACGCCTACAGGATCCGTGGCAAAATTTGCCGCGGCAGGAAAGCGAACCAAGAAGAAAGACCTCGGACTTATGGCCATGACGTACGGATATGTCTACGTAGCAGGAGTTGCCATGGGAGCCAATCAGAATCAGACTCTGAAAGCCTTAGTGGAGGCTGAAGCCTATGAGGGCCCCTCTTTGATCATTGCATATGCACCCTGCATCCAGCATGGATTCGATATGCGCTACACCCAAGCTGAGGAAAAACTGGCCATAGACACAGGATATTGGATTCTTTACAGGTACAACCCCTTGCTTGCGAAAGAAGGCAAAAATCCCCTGATTTTGGATTCGAGAGATCCCAAACTCGATTATAGGACCTTTCTGGAAAACGAGATCCGCTACCGCACGCTGACCCAACAGTATCCAGACATTGCTGAAAAACTCTTTGCCCAGGCTGCGAAAGAAGCAGCAGAGAGATATGCCTTCTACAAACGCATGGCTGAGTAAAAAAAACCATCAGTGCCCTATGTGTTTAAATAATCCAAATCAGGTTTATAACGAACCTATCTCATAATATTACAAAATGATTATGATTTATGTTTGGACAGGACTTCTGATGTGTGATATATTACATATTAGAAAAAGGCAAGATAATGGCCCGAAAAGGTGCCCTCAACCTCAAGTTGTTGAAGGAACAAGTCTATGATTACCTGAGAGAACAGATGGAGTTGGGTGAAATTCGTCCAGGGGCTGTCATAAACATGGAAGACACCAGTAAAGAGCTGGGTGTGAGCCGAACTCCTCTCAGAGACGCGCTCCTCCAGCTGGAGGCAGAGAATTTTGTTTCGATCTTGCCCCGCCGCGGTGTGGTCGTGAATGTCCTTACCCTCAAAGATATCAAAAGCTACTACGAGATTTTAGGCGCCCTTGAGAGTGCCGCTCTCTTATCCTGTTTTATAAGGCTCAAAAAGACCGACATCAAGAAAATGAGAGCTTTGAATGAAAGGATGGTAGAAGCGATCTCCGGTAATGACTTCAATTCTTATTACCAGAACAATCTGAAGTTTCATAATGTCTTTTTAGATCTGTGTGCCAATACTCATCTAAAAAAAATAGCGAATAATCTCAAGAGGAGGCTCTACGATTTTCCCCGTCAGCAAGGATTTGTGAAGGAGTGGGAAGAGGAGTCCATCAAAGAACACCAAGAGCTTTTGGGCCTTATCGAGAAGGGAAAATCCCAGGAGGCATCCAGCTACATCAGGGATGTCCATTGGTCTTATGCTGTACAGGAGAAGTATATCCAAAAATACTACAGCCATGCTGCGTCCCTTGCGGAATCAAAGGAGTCCTAGTGGCCAAAGGAATAATCTTCGATATCAAAAGATACGCTGTCCATGATGGTCCGGGTATTCGAACAACCGTTTTCTTCAAAGGGTGTCCTCTCAATTGCCAATGGTGTCACAACCCGGAAGGCATAGAACCTATGCCTGAAATCCTCTTGAATAAAAACAGGTGTGCCATAGATTGTCGTGCATGTGTCTCCGAATGCCCTCAGAGTGCCATTTCTAAGATCGGCACCACTGTGTACATCGATCAGGGAAAATGTGACCTCTGCGGGGATTGTGTTGAATCTTGTGT
>JAGLRY010000080.1 GCA_023135995.1 Candidatus Aminicenantota bacterium
GAGGGCCGGTTGTTTTGGAGTTCGGTCAATCCGATAGCGATTAACATAGGCGCTCCTGCTCACAATGGATCGCTCGAAAAAGCGGTACATATCCTAAAGCAAAAAGGCATTTGGACCGTTGCCAAACTGGATGTGTTCCAGGACAGCCTCCTGGTCACAAATCATCCTGAAATGGGTGTCAAAGACGCTAAAACAGGCGAGCTTTGGGCAGACAGGAAGGGGCTCCATTGGGCCAATCCTTATGACCGAAGAGTGTGGGAGTACACGATCGAGCTCTGTCTGGAGCTTATAGACATCGGGATCGATGAGATCCAATTTGATTATGTCCGTTTCCCCAGTGATGGGGACCTGTCTGCGATCGAATATCCGATCATCCTCGAAGGTACATCACAAGCAGAGTGTATCGGGAGATTTCTCGCCTATGCGAATTCACAGCTCAAACCTCTGGACACAACCATATCCGTTGATATCTTTGGTTTGACCGCGTGGAAGGCTGAGGATTTTGGAGTGGGCCAGGTCTTGGAGAAGATCGCCCCACACGTGGATGTGCTTTGCCCGATGCTCTATCCATCGCACTTTCCTGAAAATTTCCTGCGCCTCAAAAATCCAGGCCAGTATCCACTTAAGATCATGAAATTGAGCCTGGAAGAGATGAAGAAGCGGACGAATAAAGAGATCCGGCCCTGGATACAGGGATTCTGGTACACACCCGAGGAGATCAACGCTCAGCTCCAGGGCGCTAAGGAAAGCGGCATACAGAACTGGACGGTATGGAATCCAACTGGCCGTTATGGCCAGACGTTCAGTGCTCTTGAGGATCTCATGGGCATTCAATTTCCCGAGCCGGAGTTCTATCCGACACTTGAAGAACTGAGAGACCGGGACGACCTGGTGGCGCAGGGCCGGGCAAAGATCATCAACCACACAGATTACCGTAATGGCTACTCGATCATTTCACTCGACGAATCAGTCGAAGGCGAGCCAAACGAATACGCCACAATAATAGATGTCATATCCACACTGGATGAGTGCATCATCGACCGGATCTTGACAAGCCGCGGCCTTTTTGTCTCCCACTGGACCAACCGCTACACAAAGGCCAAGCACATCACAGACCTTATCATCAAAGATCTCGATGCCGATCCACGCCGTATGCGTCCCGTACCGATCTATATCGATTGGGACAGCGAAAGCATTTTCACAAAATCGATCCCTTCAGAACGATTGGAGCTTTACCGAAGTCACACAGAAAATTTAAAATCAGTCATAGCAGGGATGCAGCGCTGAAGCCACTCCATAAAAAATCACCTCATTTGACAAACACACAGGAAATATTTATATAAAGAGTACTCAGGAAGGAGGTGTGGGGCAAAGACAATCAAAACTTATCTCCCATTTTTTCACCGGGCTAAGGACAATGAAAAGCACATTAATGAAGACTAAGACATGTGAGGAGTGCCCATTTTTTGAGCGCATCAGGTCTCCGCTAGACACTCAATACAACTGTAAGTATTACAATAAAGGCTCCTATGAAATGCCGGACAAGAAGTTCCCATTCTGCAAAGTGGAATGTATATTTGTGACTGAAACCGACTGAAGAACATGAAAATAGACAACTATTCCTTCGGAAGCATCACCATAGACGGCGAGGTTTATCACAAGGATTTATGGATAATAGATGGGCGTATTAAAAAGAGGGATAAAAGCATTGCCAAGAGCAAATTCGGAACATCCCACAGAATATCGAGGAAAGAGCTAAAAAGAGTAATGACACCAAAGACAAGAAGGATCATTATAGGTTCCGGAAATTCGGGTTTGGTTTCACTGACGAATAAAGCTCAGATATATTTGGAGGATCAAAGTATTGAAGTGGAGATATGCAAGACCGGGGAGCTAAAGCAGAGAAATATCGAGATCGGCGACAATGACTCAGGAATCATCCACTTAACGTGTTAGACTAAAATTCCCTTTTCTGAGTGAGATCAAATAAGCTCGGTCCTGCCTCGAAAGAGTGGCAACCTCAGAGAATCTGCATTTTCATCCAGCCTGAGGTGTTGATATATCTGTGAGCAAAAGGCTTGACTATAGATATAGAGGAAGATCAATCATTTGACAAGGTATGTTATTGTTCACCCCTAAAAATAGAAAAAATCACCCTCACAATCACCTTTAAAGGCGATTTACTCATTTTGCAAAATCCATCAAAGTAAATATCTTCGATAGCAATTTATCTGGAGGTTGTTGTGGAGAACAAGCGTAAGGACAAACGATTTGAGGAGAAAAATAAAGTCGTTATACAGTTTGCGCTTAATAGTCATGACGCTAACATTAACGAATGGATCAATGCGACGACACACGATATTTCTTTGGGGGGTGCAAAAATTCTTGCTCCTAAATCATATCCTGTGGATACTGTGATGCGTATCGAGATAAACTTGTCGAAATCAGGACAGATTGTTAAACTCGATGGGATCGTGAGGTGGTCGAAATTATCATCTGATGAAGAAACCTATGAGCTTGGCATCGAGTTTTTACACAAAATTTCCAAATCCGTTTTGTCCCTCATCCGCCATCTGTACGGAGGGGACACTGGCATTCCTTCTATAATATCTTAGAGCCGTCTTTTTGTACCCAAAAAGCTCTATCTAAGACCATTTTTCACCCCAAAATCGAATCTTAATCCTTTATAATGAATAAGATAGTGTGGCCCGTCCCCATTTTAATTTTTTGTTGAAGTTTCGAGCTGAATCTGAGACACTTATTCTCTGTCTGGTCATCATCACGCTTTTGCGGTTGACCTGAAGACATGATTCAGATTCCTATCCAACACTCAAAAGGAGGACGGAATGGAAAAAATTATCCGCTTTAAGCTTAATGGGCAGGAGAAAAATCTGACCCTAGACCGAGAACGGATGCTCCTTTGGGTATTGCGCACGGACTATGATCTAACTGGAACCAAATATGGTTGCGGAGAAGGCTTTTGCGGAGCCTGTACAGTACTGATCAATAATGAGGCTGTTAGGTCATGCCAATACGCCGCTGAAGACTTAGATGGGAAAGAAGTCCTCACGATAGAGGGCCTATCAAAAAACGGCAAGCTTCATCCTTTGCAGGAAGCCTTTGTCAAACATGACGCCCTCCAGTGCGGATTCTGTACCCCTGGGATGATACTCAACGCCTACAGCTTGCTCCTGAAAAATCCCAATCCCGGCACTAAAGATATCATCAACGGGATGGAGGAGAACCTATGCCGCTGCGGAGCTCACACCCGAATCGTCCAAGCCATCCGGACCGCGGCCAAAGAGATGAAGGGAGGTTCACAGCGATGAAAAAAGACGACTCCTGGGATATCAACTTCAGTAATCTTATTGAACAGGATTTTTCTGATAACAGTTCGAGTATGTCCCTAAAACGGCGTGAATTTCTAAAATTGATGGGAGGCGGAATCGTCATCCTTATCACTGTGGGAGATCCTCTCAGTCTAGAGGCACAACGCCGAAGGCGTCCGCCTCTTCCAGACGATCCTAATGCATTCCTCCGGATCGGCGAGGATGGCCGCGTCAGTTGTTTTACGGGTAAGATCGAGATGGGGCAAGGAGTGATCACCTCTCTTGCCCAGATGCTTGCGGACGAACTCGATGTGGCTCTCGATTCTGTGGATATGGTGATGGGCGACACAGACCTTTGTCCCTGGGATATGGGAACATTTGGATCTATGACGACACGATTTTTCGGACCGCCTTTACGAGATGCAGCAGCCGAAGCTAAGGCTATTCTCAAAGAACTGGCTGCAGAACACCTAAAAATCGAACAAGGCCATCTGATTACAAAGGATGGAATCGTCTATGCCAAAGATCAAGAACAAAAAAAAGTCTCCTACGCGGAATTAACTCAGGGCAAAAAAATCGCCCGACGATTAAAGCAAAAAGCTGTGTTGGAAACACCGGCCGAGTTCACTGTTGTTGGTCAACCTGAGTTAAGAAGGGATGCTGTCGAAAAGGTCACGGGTAAAGCCAAATTCTCAGGAGATATTCGCGAACCCGGCATGCTTTACGCCCGGCTGCTAAGACCTCCCGCTCATGGAGCACAGTTGATCAGCGTGGACACTTCTGGAGCAAAAAGAATCAAAGGGATACAGGTTATCGAAAACGAAGATCTCATCGCTGTTTTACACGAAGACCCGGAGATGGCAGAGCTGGCACTCAAAGAGATAAAATCCCAATTTAAAACACCGGAAGCTACAGTGGATGACAAGACTATCTTCAACCACCTTCTCAAAGTCGCGCCCGAAGGAGAGACAGTTTCTCAGGGTGGCGATATTCCGACGGGGGAAAAACTGGCAGCACAAACAGTTGACGCAATCTATTTAGACGGTTACAAGGCGCACGCTCCCATCGAAACCCATACGGCAGTGGCTAAGATGGATGGCGATAATTTGACGATATGGGCATCCACACAAACTCCCTTCTCTTTGAAGGACCAAGCCGCAGAAACCTTGGGCTTCCCCCCCGAAAAAGTACGGGTCATTCCGCCCTTTGTCGGTGGAGGATTCGGAGGAAAAACCAGTAATCAGCAGGCCATTGAAGCCGTAAGACTCGCTAAAATCACAGGGAAGCCGGTCCAGGTGGCCTGGACTCGGGCCGAGGAGTTTTTCTATGACACCTTTCGTCCGGCTGCAGTTGTAAAAATCAGCGCAGGCATATCGGACTCCGGCCAAATCACATTTTGGGACTACGGAGTGTATTTTGCAGGCACGCGGGGCTCTGAACACTTCTATGATATCCCTCACCACCAGACAGTCGCCTACAATTCAAGTTGGCGGGGAGCGCCCGGATCCCATCCCTTTGGCACAGGAGCGTGGCGTGCTCCAGCTAACAACACCAACACCTTTGCAAGAGAATCACAGATCGAAATCCTGGCTATGATGGCCGGAATGGATACACTCGAATTCCGTCTGAAGAATCTCAAAGACAAAAGGATGCGTCGCGTCCTTGAGGCCGCTGCCAAACAATTTGGATGGACTCCGGCCAAGCCTCCCAGCGGCCGTGGATACGGCATTGCGTGCGGCATCGATGCTGGGACGTATGTGGCACACATGGCAGAAGTTGAGGTGGATAAGAAAACCGGAGATGTGCAAGTCAAACGAGTGGTCTGCGCCCAGGACATGGGGCTCTCCATCAATCCCGAGGGATCCAAAATCCAGATGGAAGGCTGCGTCACGATGGGATTGGGCTATGCCTTAAAGGAAGACATCCGTTTCAAAGGCGGCGAGATATTCGACCTGAATTTCGACACATACGAAATACCAAGATTTTCCTGGCTCCCCAAGATCGAGACGGTTCTGATCGAAGACCGAAATGCGGCTCCTCAGGGAGGAGGTGAGCCCGCCATCATCTGTATGGGAGGGGTTATCGCCAATGCAATCTTTGATGCCTGCGGTGCCCGCGTGCTCCAACAGCCGATGATACCCGAACGTATACTTGAAGCGATGCCTTAGGTGCCAGTTTTTTGAAATCAGAGAGATAAATTTTCTAAACTTATAAGTTGAACCAGAGTCAAGTTTGCACTTTAGCCTCTGTAAAATGGACAAAAATGATGAGGAGGAAAGACGTTGACAGCAAAAATCATTGATGGAGAGGCCGTAGCCTCCAAGATCAGGGAACAAGTCAAGGCCGATGTGGAAGAGATAGTAAAAACCCACGGCTTTCCGCCAGGACTGGCGACAGTATTGGTTGGAGACAATCCTGCATCACGTCAGTATGTACGCATGAAACAAAACCGTTGCAAAAAAGTCGGTATTGTTTCATTTGGGCATACTTTATCGGCAGAAACCGGACAAGACGAAGTCGAAAAGTTGGTCCGGGAACTTGGAGAAGATCCCAAGGTCCATGGGATACTGGTGCAGCTTCCCCTCCCTGACCATCTCGACGAAGAGGCGGTGCTCAACACCATCCCCTTGCATAAAGACATCGATGGATTCCACCCTGTGAATATCGGACGATTGGCCATGAAAGGCCGGAAGCCTCTCTTTATCCCCTGTACGCCAGCGGGAGTCATTCGATTGCTGGAGGAAGCCGATGCCGAATTTGATGGGGCTGAAGCTGTGGTTTTAGGCCGGAGCAACATCGTGGGGATGCCAGTAGCCATGCTGCTCATCCACCGCAATGCCACTGTCACTGTGTGTCATAGCCGCACAAAAGACCTCCCGGGTGTCTGCCGGCGTGCTGACATCCTGGTGGCCGCGGTTGGCCGGCCGCAGATGGTCAAAGCCGACTGGGTCAAACCCGGAGCTTATGTGATCGACGTAGGGAGCAACAGGGTCGATGACCCCGAATCAGAGAGAGGCTACCGTTGGGTGGGAGATGTGGACTTCGACGAAGTCAAAGAAGTCGCGGGCGCCATCACGCCCTCCCCAGGAGGTGTTGGCCCCATGACCATAGCCGGACTTCTGCAGAACACCCTGCGCGCTGCTGAACTGGCCATAGAACGGGGTGAAGTCCCCCAATAGACTTTGGTAAAGGGGGATTATTTTGTCTTGGCGGGATTTTTCTTTTGGGATCTCTTTACAAGATCTTGGAGAGTCGTCTTAGAAAAATAATCTCTGAGAAGATTGTTCGCTTCTTTCCAGACTTCATACGTTGCGCAGCGGGGCATGCGGTCGCAGTAGTCAAGATCATCGATGCAATCCACAAGAGCAATGGGCCCTTCTAAAGCCTCGATGATCTCGATCAGTTTGACCTTGGAAGGAGGATGGGTCAGGATGTATCCTCCACCTGCACCCCTTATGCTTTTAACGAGTTTGCCGAGTTTAAGCGGAATAATAATCTGCTCCAAATAACGTATGGAGATCTCTTCTTCTTTAGCGACATTCTTGAGGATCACAGGCTCTTGACCAGCGTTATAATGCAACGCCAGATTTAACATCAACCGCGTCCCGTACCGGCCTTTTGTTGAAAGTTTTACCATCCCATGCTCCTTATTTCATCTAAATTAATCAAAAAACAGGTTCATTTTTTTCTTAAACACATCGGCATTAAGGTTAAAATCAAAACTCTCTCAGGAGAGTTAACAAAACTATAATTCCGCCAAACTCCATAGAAATTGTAGTGTATATAATTATTATCGATGAATTTGACCTAATGTCAAGGAAACAATAAAAATAAGATTAGTCAGTTCTGGGCGCAAACAACTGAAGAGCTTCGAGGATGGAAATAACTCCCTGATTAGCATTGCCCTTTTTGAACTCTTCCTTGGCTTCTGTTATTTTCCCTTTCACCATTGCAGCAATCGGAGCAATGGCACCGCTCTCTGTGGATTGTTCTTTATCTTCAGGTTGTGTGATGAGATCGAGAGCCTCAGAAACAGATCCACCCGCACCGGGAAAGTTTCCTGCTGCAAAATGTTCTTTTGCCGAGGAAATATGACCCGAAAAATTTTCCGGCCATTGGTCATGCGGCTTCACCAGAAGGACCGAATCCAAAAGTAAGCCGGCTCCACCGCCCACCTGACCTTTCTCCAGAGCTTCAACGGCTAAATCGAGGTTATTTTCAATTGTCTGAGCGATTGCGGCAATTTCCTCACCCCCACTTTCTGTCGCAACACCTGTCTGTTCTGCCTTATCCTGTTTTTGACAACAGAACAGGAAAAGCAAAATCACCAGAATCGGTATCCAGAGCCATTTTTTCATTACGAGCCTCCTATATACTTCATTTAACTTTCTACTTGGATATACAGCCCCCCTTCTGATTTTATTCAATCCGGCTTTGCACTCCGAGGGAGTTTTATATCGCTTTGCCTTTCCACTGTAAGAAATCATCAACGGCTCCAGAAGTAGAAGTTCCGGAACAAGAACAAACATCCATAACGATCGCGTGTAATCCGAGTTCAGGAGGAAAGGACACAAATATAACTGTTTCCATCTCCATCAACAATGCAGACAAGGAAATAAAAGTATTTGGACTCGAAGTAAAATTTGATGCCGACAAGTTTCAGTTTCGCCGCATCGAAGAGGGAAACCT
>JAGLRY010000081.1 GCA_023135995.1 Candidatus Aminicenantota bacterium
TAAAGGAGAAAGCCATGGCACTTAACAAAGAGCAAGAAGAAATATACAAAAAGGCGATGAATGAGGCGAAAAAAGAGCTGGATAGTGCTGAGTCGAAGATGCAAGAGGAGATACAAAAGGCCAGACAAAAATTGGCTGATCTCCAGGAATCGAAAAAGCATTATCGTCAGATCTATGAAGGGACAGCTTTATTGTTAGGCGTCGAGGTCGAACCCGAAGAGGAATCCGAGCTCCCACAAGCAGAACAGGCGACTGAAGAGAAAAAAGAGAAAGAAGGAGAAGACGACTCCGATAAAGCAGAGGCTGCCCAAGCTTAATCTGCGTAGCAGCCTCTTTAATACCAGTTTTCTCGCAATTTTGTTTCCCGCAGATTAGTTCCCACCTAACCACTCCTGAATTTTCTGCAAATCTTTATTCTCTCCCCTATAGCTTGAATTATTCACGAGCCGAGGCCAACCCACCCCACCCATTCACATTGGATATTGCTTTAGTTCTCAAGAATTGCTACATTAAATCCTGAAATTCAGTCTGAACAATCCACAAGCATTGAGGAGAATTCATGAAGAAAGTCGGCCTTTGGATCCTGGCATTCCTCTTAACTATATCCGCCGCTGTGTATCAACGGATGACTGGCCCTACCTATCCCATGCGCGGAAAATCCATCGTGGGCAGCGCCGAGATCTCTTATAAGCTCCCCCGAAACCACGAGATCGGGCCAAACTGCGAAATCAGCATTAAAGTCCCAGATAAAGATATCGAAGGGTATCTTCAATATAAAAGATACCCTACTGATGATGATTGGGAGAAGATCCCGATGTCAAGACAAGAGGAGCTCTTATCCGCAAAACTACCCCAACAACCTTCATCCGGAAAATTGGCCTACAGAGTTTATCTTTCCCGCCAAAACGAGGAAATATCCTTAACTGGGGATGAATCTGTCATCATTCGTTTCAAGGATTATGTGCCCCGCACTATCCTTTTTCCACATATCATTATCATGTTTCTAGCCATGCTTTTCTCAACAAGAGCTGGCCTCGAGGCGCTTGATAAGACTGGCAATCCCCGAAAACTTGTCATCTGGACAACAGGCCTTTTGTTTGTGGGTGGAATGATCTTAGGACCGCTGGTTCAGAAATACGCTTTTGGAGCATTGTGGACCGGATTCCCCTTTGGGTATGACCTGACAGACAACAAAACACTCATCGCTATGTTAGGTTGGATCGCAGCGTTGATCGCCGTCCGCAAGGGAAAACCCGCACGGGGATGGGTGTTGGGCGCCTCGATCCTGTTATTCATCGTCTATCTCATCCCTCACAGTTTGCTCGGTTCTCAGTTGGACTACTCTAAATTAAATCCACCAACACAATAAATAGCAGGCACAGCACTATTCATCCAATCCAAAACACAAAGTGAATCATAAACGGGCTCTAGATTTGACTATCACTATAAATATTCTATAATTAACAGAAATGTCATTCTTTTTAATCATGGCAAGCTAACCTGGATTATTCACGAGTTGAGGTCGCTGCAAAGGCGAAGCAGTGGCCCACGAAGCTGTAGTGAACTACCGCGAGTGGGCTACAATGAAGGCTTTGTAGTGAGATCAGCTCGCACGAAGTGTAAAAAATGTCGATAATAAATAAAAATCGCATAGGAAATGCAGTGCTTAAGTGAGTATTCCGAAAAAACAATGTAATATTTTGATATTGCGTCAGCTATAATAAGTATCGACATTTTTTATGAATAATTCAGGCTAAAAGGATCAACTTGGAGGATAGTGTGATGAGGAAAAATAATCTCACTGTGGTGTTATTTATTCTTATTGTCTGTGGCAGTGTTTTTCTCTATCAGTGCGGATCCGACAGCCCCAGTGAGCCAAGCACACCAGAACCAGATACGATTATCTCGGATCCATCCTTCTCCCAACACATCCAGCCAATCTTCAACAACAATTGTGCTTTATCTCTCTGTCATGTCAGTGGGACTATAACAGAACTCGACCTATCTCAGGGTGTGGCCTATGGAAATATCGTCAACGTTGATTCCAGGCAAGACTCAAGCTTTAAAATCATCCTTCCCGGAGACTCCACAGACAGCTGGCTTGTGATGAAGATCGAGGGCCGACAGAGCTTGGGTTTAAGAATGCCTCCCAGCGCCGATCCAATGAGTGATGTCAGGATCCAGAACATTAAAAATTGGGTGGACCGAGGCGCAAAAGACAATTGATGATGAATAATCTGATAAATAAAGCTGCTCCGATATTCTTCATGTGTGTCGTTTTTGCTTTCTCTTTAGGCTTAAAAAAGCCTGTCCATTCCACAGATCTCACAGCACAAGTCTCGAAAATATTTGCACAAAACTGTATCGCTGCTGGGTGCCATAGCGGAAGATTTCCCCCGATGGAACTGAATCTGGAGGCAGACAAATTCCAGGTGTCCCTCTTGGATGTTTCAAGCCGGCAGGTTCCTGATCTCAAACTCGTTGATACAATAAACTCAGAGAAAAGCTACATCCTCATGAAGCTAAGAGCGGATGTGACGATCACAGGAAAACCTATGCCTTATGAAAGAGATCCTCTTAGCAGCGAAGAAATCGAAGCGATCGAAAAATGGATCTTGGGATTCGAAGGGCTTGAGAAATCGGAAAAACAGGAAACCCTTAAAGCCCAAACTCAGCAAGAGAGACGTTTCACAAAGCCAGCCTTTTGGGGGACACGTCTGATGAACCTTCCCACGGATATGTCAATCGGGAAAAAAGATTTTCTTTTCCGAATATCCCACAGGTTTATTCCGGCCGCCGGTAAAGGCTACGACTTTTTTTACGGCTTTGATGGACCGGCGTCCATATACTTCAGCCTGGGATATGGTATCAACGACACGCTAAGCATTACCCTTGGCCGGAGCAATGTTTTAAAGGAATTGGAACTCTCCCTAAAGTGGGTTTTCCTCGAACAGGAGAAGTTGTCGTTACCCCTGTCCGCATTTCTTTATCTAGGTGGGAGTCTTACAACGCTCAGACAAGAAGACAGAAGCACTTTTAGCTCAGAAAACACACAATTTATCGCCCAGTTGGGTTTAACCTATCAGTTCAGCAATTCATTTTCGATTCTACTCGTCCCTTCTTATGCCTCGAACACCAACTATGAGAAACCGAATACAGAAGACACGTTGGCACTTGGTCTGGGTGGACGACTCATGCTCGTCGACGACCTTTCTCTTGTTGCAGAATGGGTTCCTATCCTATCCGGATATCAAATGAATTCATCAGGCTGGGGATTGGGTCTGGAATGGAAGATAGGCGGTCATGTCTTCCAGATCTTTGCCCTGAACTCCTATGGATTGCCGACAGCACAGTACCTCCCCGGTGGAGACCTTCGGTTGAGTGACGGTGATTTTCGCTTCGGCTTCAGTATTTTTCGCTGGTTCTGATATTTCGATCAATTTATTTGAGGCGAAAGGAAACGGTGATTGTAAAAATGACAGGGGTTGGCTTGCCTTTCAAGATAAGGGGCTCATACTTCCATTGTCTCACGGCATCTATGGCTGCTTTATTCAGGATGGAGCTTTCACTTTTGAGTATCTTAACTCTAACAACTTTTCCTTCTTCATCGGTCATGATCTCAAGGATGACCACTCCCTGAATGCCCTCCGCCCTTGCCTCTTCTGGATAGACAGGATCCACCTTCTTAATGAGTTTTGGGGGTGCTATTTGATCTTTGGCTCGAACTGCCCCCTTTGTCATCTCTTCAATATCTTCGATTTTCTCCTCATCTCCATTGAGCTTAAAGCGTACAGTCACTGTAAAAACAGCAGGCTCAGGTTTTCCATCCACGATCAGCGGTTCGTATACCCACTGTCTAACGGCATCGATGGACGGCTTATTCAAGAGAGGTGTTTTGCTCCTGTAGATCATAACACGTTCCACACGCCCATACACATCTGTCCTCACGCCCAGTATGACAACACCTTCTACTTTTGCCTTTCTTGCCTCTTTGGGATATACAGGATCAATCCTCTTCAGCAATTTCAACTTGGGAGGGTTGATATCACCCACGACCTTAACGGCGCCCTTCTCGAATTCTTTGATCTTTTCTTTGGTTTGTTTGACCTCTGCTGGTGGTGGTGGCGGTGGTGGAGGAGGCGGCGGCGGAGAGACGGATGTATCTTGAGTTCCTGGTGGCGGCGGTGGAGAAGGCGGCGACGGAACGAGTGTGCCCTGAACAGCAGTGATGTGGAACGAAAGAAAATAGGGATTTCCTTCCTTGTCCTCAAAACCGAAGACTGCGATATTTTTTTCGGGGAGGATGATCTCTGTATTCATCAAACTGGTTCTCTCCTCTCCCTTTTGCTCCAATATCTCGATCCTGAATTGATGGCTGCGGTCTCCCTCCTTACTTTTGGACACAGTCATGTGCTCCTTATAAACGGGAGCGAGAATCATTATGAACTGCTGGCCATTCAGACGAAACATATGCGCCAACTTTCCTTTTTTTGCCTCCCAGCTCATGTCGTATTCTGTGATGAGGCGAACGTCTCTCAGATTAAAGACCTTCTTGATCTGGTTTTGCTCTTCTACCAGCAAAAAACGAGAGGGTATGTTTGCAGTCACTGTGGGTTGCAAGTAAGATGAGGTGACAAACTCAGTCGGTTTGGTCTTGCCATCCTTCAGGCCCTCGAAAAACCTCATTTTCATATCGATCGAACTCTGTGCATAAAGCACGGACAAAAATCCCCCTAACAATAGAATCCAAACAAAAAACAGTCTTTTCATTTTCATGATCACTCTCCTGAAATATTTTTTTGTGCCCAAACAATGATCATATGCGAATCTTGAGGTTGAAAAATATATGCCTGCGCAGGTTCATTCTCGATCCGTATATAATTTATGCGAAAATGCCCGTTGAGACTTTCTTCGACTTGGGTTTTTCGGAATTGAGGCGACAAAACAAACCAGATCGTAGCAGCAACAAACACCAACACAACGGCTATTCCATAAGCCCAACTCCAACGAGGGCTAAAAACATGCTGTTTGTTCCTCTTTGCCTCTCTTACTTTTTCCTCAAAGTCATCCCAGAGGGACTCTGTATCTGCGCATTGACTTTCCTGGATCGTTATTCCTTGGACATCATCAAGGCTGACCAGACTATTCTGACAGTCAGGACATTTCTCCATATGGAAACGAATGAGAAAATCCTGCCATTTCTTCAATGGGACGAGTGAGAAAGCATACCTAAAAATTTTACAGCGAGACATTTCCGTCCTCCAATAATGTCTTGATTTTTCTTCTCGCCTTAAACAGATGGACCCTGGCTGTGCTTGGAGAACACCTCAACACGCTGGCGATCTCACCGCTGGTGTATCCCTCATTCGCCCAGAGACAGACTGATAGTCTCTCCTTTGGATTCAGTCTCTGGAGTAATCTGGAAGAAATCCGCGGCAAGGGTTCAGGATTCAAGCTTGTTTGGCTCATCCTCTCTTTAAATTCAACTTTTTGTGTCTTAAAAAACTTGATGAAGCGGGTCCTTTTCCTTAACTGATCCAGACATCTGTTTGAAAGGATCGTAAAGAACCAGTCTTTGAAATTCTTTGTAAAATCAAACTTCTCAAGATTGAGATAAACCTGTACAAAGGCCTCCTGGTAAGCATCTTCGGCATCCTCCCTGTTTCCGAGGATGTTCCATGCCAGCGCTAAGCTTTTTCCTCTGTACTTATCCATCAATTTCCTAAAATCCTCCAGTTCTCCTTTAAGGCAGCTCATAAGAAGCTGATTATCTTCCATGTTTCTGTCTTTACACACTGAATACGTCCAGCATCACAAAACTGTTTATCCTGCATCATTCATAAAAACTGCCGATACTTTCCTTTAAAAAACTTTTAATTCTTATTATCGGCATTTTTTACCCTTCGGGCGAATCGATCTCACAGCATCTGCTTCGTTGCGGTCCATTCGTGGTGGACGACCACAACTTCATGGACCGACGCCTCGCAGCTGCAGCAAACTCGACTCGTGAATGATGCAGGATCCTTACCGTATTTCTGCTATCTAGCAATTCTCATAAAAACTGCCGATATTCATAATTAAAACCAATGATATTATAAACCAATTCGTGGGATGAGGGAGAAATGTCAAATATTTGGAATGCGTGAGATCTCAAAGAAAAAATTGTTGTTAATTTTTCATCGAGTTGCCAATACATTATAATAGGGCGGGACCAGAGAGAAAGGATAGACGAAATGTGTATAAAAAAGGGGCGCTGGCTGTCGAGGCGCCAAGGTTTGGAAAAGGAAGCGGGGCTAAGGAGGATTCCTCTCCAGCCAGCAGGTTAATTCTATTATAATGAAGGAATTATCAAAATGTCAAAACAATTTTTAAAGTTTTTTATGAATAGTTCAGGTAAATTTAATCGAGCATGACATCCATAAAAACTCAAAAAATTGTCCTTTCTTGGCTATGGGTGACCCTCTGTGTGCTTGCCATTTTCTTTACAGTTCCATTAGCTCGGAAAATACAAAATTTGGTCACAACCCTCGCTGGACGTTCGTTTTTCGGATATTTTGTGCTCTTTGCAACAGCAGCCACGTTCCTTGTTCTTGGCTATATTCTCTATTTTCGTCTCAATATCCGCGCAATATCAAATTACATCTGGCTTGTACTCATTTCGGCCATTTATGTGTACTTCACACTCAAACTCTGGGCTAATCCTGAAGAGGCCATTCATTTCATCCAATATGGCCTGCTAGGATTTTTCCTATTTAGGGCTTTCCGTCACCACATCGGCGATAAAAACATTTATTTTGCAGCATTCCTTTTGGGAACTCTCATCGGAATCTTCGATGAGATCCTCCAGTGGATCGTCCCCGGGCGCTATTTTGACCTTAGAGATGTGGGTCTTAATGCTCTCTCCTCCGGCCTTTTTCAAATCCTCCTCTGGAAGGGAGTCAGGCCCAAATTACCCTATGATAAGATTCAACCCAAATCCATTAAGATCATTTCTATACTGTTGGCAGCAAACCTGCTCCTTTTGGGGCTTTGCCTCTCTAACACTCCCCAACGAGTGAAAAAATACACAAAAGCCCTTCCCTTTCTCTCCGGCTTGAAAAACCAGGAAGCGATGAGCGAATTCAAGTTTAAACACAGAGACCTGGATATTGGTATTTTTTACTCGCGTCTGACTTTAGAAGAACTAAAGAATATCGATCAGTACAGAGCGGAAGAATTTGGCGATATACTGCGCAATTGGCAAACCAAGGATTACGCAGAGTATCTGCGCATCTTCCCAGGAGGCGTAGCTCCTTTCCTTCACGAAATCCGCGTTCACATTTTCCGACGAGCTAAAAGATTGGAGAGAGCTCTCTCCTCAGATGATGAGGCGGTCCAAAGGGAAAATTTCCTCATTGCCTATAAGGAAAATCTCATCCTGGAAAAATACTTTGGCCAGACTCTTGAAAGATCACCATACGGCTGGGATGAATCCATAAAAGCGCAAGTCTTGGCGCCGATTGACCCGAAAGCTCCATATGAGAGTCCGGTCGGTGCAGGTGTTTGGGCGACAGTGAATGAGAGGGTGACCTGGATAATTATCTCTGTATGCCTAGCGATACTTCTCGCGATCAATCTGTATTTCGCCCGGATTGCAAAAACACAAGACAAAAAGAAATACATTTGATTTTGAAGGAAAAATGAGCTAAATTAGCCACTAATCCAACGCCATGAAATACAGAAGCGTCCAGCTCGCTTTAACATCTATCGTACTTTCGGTTTTCCTCCTTCCTCTCTCTGTGAATGCAGATCATGTGGTGAAAAAAACCAAGCAGACAACCGAAACTGTCATGAACGGTTCGAACCAAAAATCAAGTAATGATGATGGCACAACATGGATCTCAAAAAACAAAATGCGGCAGGATGATGGAGGCGCCACATCAATTATCATCCGGCTGGATAAAGACAAAGTGTTTATCCTCAATCATGTTGACAAAACCTACTCTGAGATGGACCTGCCCGTAAAACTCGAAGAAAACTTGACTCCGGAATCCAAGCAGATCATCCAAGTGATAAAGATATCCTCATCAGTCACAGAGACACAGGAAACGAGAGTGATCAAGGGCTGGAGGAGCCAAAAATTCTCGGCCGATATTTCCATCTCCATGATGGGAATGGACATGCCCATGACAATGGAAATATGGGCATCCAAAGAGACCGGGATCAACCTAAAGACTTTTCGTAAATTTTATGCAGTGCTTTTGTCTATGAACCCATTCACAAAGGACCTTGTAGAAGAATTCCAAAAAATTGAAGGTTATCCGGTTCTAACAAAAATATCAATGCGGGTCAAAGGCGTTGAAACAAAATCACATGAAGAAGTCATCACTGTTGAAGAAAGCAGGGCCCCCAAGGGAACATATGACCTTCCTTCTGAATACACCCGTGTCGCTTACAATCCTCTGATTTTAGGAAACGGAAACTCTCAACGATAATAATCCAGCCTGTCTGCTCAGAAATCGCTGACAAATGATCTTAGAATTTGAGAATGGTGAGATTGTCTTAATTTCCTGAGGGCTTTTTCTTCGATCTGTCGAATCCTCTCTCGTGTTACCTTGAATTTTTGCCCGACCTCCTCCAAGGTGTATTCATTTCCGTCTCCCAGTCCAAATCTCATCATAATTATTTCAGATTCTCGTTCCGTGTGATTTTCCAAAGCCTTCTTAATTTGCTCTCTCAATTTAATCTTAACAACGGCGTCCGGTGGTGACAGGGTGATTTTATCTTCGATGAAATCACCCAGAGAGTTGTCATCTTCCCCAACAGGCAATTCGAAAGAGAAAGGCGTCTGAGAAATTTGCAATATTTTTCTCATTTTGGAGACTGGCATATTCATTTTTTCGGCAAGTTCTTCACAAGTTGGTTCCCTGCCGATTTTTTGAACAAAGTCTCTCGAGAGCTTAATTATTTTGTGGATGGTATCGTTTATATGCACAGGCACTCGAATTGTCCTCGACTGATCGGCGATCGCCCGGGTTATCCCTTGTTTCACCCACCAATGGGCATAAGTCGAAAATTTATAGCCTCTCCGGTAGTCAAACTTATTCACTGCGGTCATGAGGCCGATATTTCCTTCCTGAATTAAATCTAAGAATGGCAGGCCAAAATTAATGTATTTCTTGGCAATGGAGATAACCAATCTTAAGTTTGCATTGATAAGCGTCCTCTTTCCTTCCTCAATAATTTTTTTCCCTGAGGAGATTTCAGAAAGAGCTTTTCGCGATTCTCGGGGACTCAGTCCGACCTCTTTCCGCAAGGCTTTCAGAAGTTTGTTGCTCTCAAAAATTATGTGTTCAAGTTCATTCTTTTGTGACTTAACCGACACGCGAGAAAGCGATCTCTTCATATTATCTCTGGTCTTTTCAATATCGGCGATGGCTTTAAGCTTTTCTTCAAATTCCTCAATGACTTTATCTCTGAATGCTTGACTAAAATTCAACCTCTGAATGATCCGGCTTATTTCGATCAAAACACGCCCGCGAGAGAAAGCATTTTTTTTCAATTTCGGGACATGCGCCAATTGAGAGATCAACACTCGGAGTTTCTCTAACGCCACGGAAATATCGGAAATTTTTTCCTCAAGCGCTGTTTCGAGGCCATCCACCTTGTCCAAGTTAAATATGTTGCGCACAATTTGTGGATTCGATTGCAGTTCCTCTTCCAAAGAAATTATTTGCTCCTGAAAAGAGAGCATCTTCAAAAGCTGCTTGCTAATGATTCTTCTGCCTCTTTCGATGTTCATCGCCGCCTGAAGCTCTTCTTTCCGGGTTAAAAGCGGAATGCTTCCCATATCCTTGAAATAGAGTTTCACAGGATCATCGGTTTGATCCAAATGCTCGGTTGAGATAAAACTCCTTCGTGTTTTTTGATGCGGCAATGCAGTGGTTTTATCATCCATATTTATCCCCTGCTAGGCCCGGAAGATAGAATCCTCCTCTCCAGCAAGTGGCCTATTCAATCAATTAAGTCAATCTTTCAGATGAACCATCATCTTGAACAAAGACTTTTCAAAAAACCTGATGAAATGCTGTTTTCATCTTGAGTTAAAATTAAAGAAAAATTCAAATGGTTAGACAAATAAGAAAGATTATTAGAACTTGAGGTGGGATTAATTTCCTAAGTGATAATAAAATCTCTTACAGCTAACTTTTTCCCATAATCAGATTATTATTTTCCCTCAAAACAAGAATTTTGTCAATGAAAACATCTCATGAAAAGAATTCTTCTTGCTATATATTTATGTTTGAGGTACAATATTTTTCGAACATCAGGCAAGAAATAGTCAAAGCGAATTGTTTTTCCCACCCGAACGATAATATCCTCTGACATTCATCCCCTCGTGTTTTAAACCAACTATAAGGTTATCAAATGAATTTTAATGAATTGAAACTCGATTCCAGTCTCCTTCAGGGGATTGCGGATAGAGGCTATAAAGAAATGACGGCCGTCCAAGAACAAACCTTAGTTATAACTTTGGGGGGAAGGGACGTGACTGTCCAATCCCAAACAGGAACCGGTAAAACCGCAGCTTTTCTGATCACTCTTTTTGAGCGGATGCGTCAGAATGGCACGCCCCAAGGGAAAAAAGCCCTGATCATTGTCCCAACCCGCGAACTGGCTGTACAGATAAAAAAAGAAGCCTTGCTTCTGAACCGCCATATGGGATTCACAATCGGCAGCTTTTTTGGAGGAGTGGGCTACACGAAGCAATTGGCATTATTGAAAAAAGGCCTGGACATAGCCATCGGCACGCCGGGAAGGTTAATGGATTTAAGTAAGCGAGGCCATTTAAACTTGAGAGACGTCAAAATTCTGGTCATCGACGAGGCCGATCGTTTGTTCGATATGGGATTCCTTCCGGACATCCAAAAGCTGCTTCAAAAGATGCCTCCCCGCAATAAACGGCAAACCATGCTTTTCAGTGCAACGTTGAACCGAGTATCCCGAAGAATCGCCGCCGAATATTTGAACAATCCCGTGCCGGTTGAAGTCAGCCCTGACAAGTTGACAGTCGACAATATTAGTCAAGAAATCTATCATGTGAAAAGCCATATCAAAATGAATCTCATGTTGGGGATTCTTAAAGCTCAAGCTCCTCAGAACGCCTTGATTTTCACGAATATGCGGCATGCGGCACTCCGCCTGTCCAAGAAACTGCAACTCAATGGCTTCCACTGCCAATATCTGACCGGAAACCTGCCCCAAGGCCAAAGACTAAAGATCATGGATAATTTCAAGGCAGGAAAGTTCGCGATTCTCGTCGCAACCGATGTTGCCGCCCGCGGACTCCAGATTGACGACCTGGAAATGGTCATCAACTATGATCTTCCCCAGGATTGTGAAAATTATGTGCATCGGATCGGGCGGACAGCCCGAGCGGGAAATTCCGGAAAAGCCATATCATTGGCCAGTGAAGGCACAGCCGGTCACCTCGAGGCTATCGAATCATATATCGGCATGAAGATTCCAGCTCTTGCGGCCGACTTTGAGCTCTTTGCGACCGACTCGAGCGAAGGATTCAGGATCGGAACTACATATCGAAAACATGGATCAAGGAAAAACTTATAAGTAGTTTTTTCATATTTACCCCTCCTTTTATAGGTGTGATAAGAATTATTCATTTGAAGAACAACATTGTTAAGTCGGGATTGGATATTTACCACTCATTGCCAGTTAATGTGGAGTCAAAATTTGTCACTTGTTGGTCATTTTCGATCGGAAAATACCAAAACTAGCATCATCAGGCAAAATTGTACTTAATAATGAGGAAAACTATTGTAAAATAAGGAGGTTAGGAGAGCCAGCAGGGGGAATTGAACCCCCGACCTACTGATTACGAATCAGTTTTAGAGAAAATCCTAACAGGATCGGCATCTTCCTTTTGGTCAGGAACTCTAATATCAGAACTTCATTCTTTTTGTGAAACTTGGCAGGTGTTTGTTTGAGTCAGCTTGATAAAAAAATAAAAATGGATTAGGATTTTAACGAAAAAGGGAGTAGTGAAATGACAATTCCGGAAATAAAAAATAGAATCATACCAGTTCTTAAAAAATATGGAGTAAAGAAGGCCTCCCTATTCGGGTCGATTGTTAAGAGGGAAAGCACAGAAGATAGTGACATCGATATTTTGGTTGAGTTGCCCGAAACAGCCACCCTGCTTGAATTAGCTGCATTGAAAATAGAACTCGAGGAAATTCTAAAAAAGAAAGTAGATGTTCTCACATATGATTCTCTCCATCACCTTCTTAAAGATAAAATTTTGCATGAGCAAGAGGCCGTATTGTGAAAATGGAGAGCGATCTCCGGAATGAGAGATATTCTCATTCATGAATATTTCGGGATTGATCTGAAACTCACTTGGAGAGTTGTCAGACTTAAGATTCCCGAATTTAAATAGAAAATTCTTGAAATTAAAGAGGATCTAGAAAGAGAAAAACTCTAAATGGTCTCTGGCTTTTGTTATCCTTGATCATTCGTCCAGCTCACGATGGAGGGTGTCTTCATCATCCACCCAATCTGACTCTTCCCAAATCATACCCCGTCGGCCTGGTACCTTCCGTGTGGGACCAGCCCGGTAAAAACGACATGACCTGGGGCCATAACAAAATGTCTCAGAGCGATACTTTCGTTGACTTGGATTCCAATGATCAACAATCATCTCGACCGCCATGCGGCAACCCCAGATACAGGTCAAGCATTTGGCAACGTAAGTTCGAGCATCGAGCCTCCGGTGGCCTCGCTGACGATACATGACTAGATCATCCGGGATGCCTAACCAGGGAGGTGGCATGCCGGGATTCAGAGGGGAGCGCTCCAGAACGTTGAGTTTGCTGGTCTTGTAAAATTCGACCGATTCAAGCCGGGGATCTCCCACCGGCAGACACTCACCCTCTACGAGACACCCAGCCTGGAACTTGTGCTTGGCTTGAGCTCCTTTCCCGATCCCGACTAGAAACTCTTTCTCCTGATCTCTGATCGTGCCAGCGACACGGAGAGCGTAGCCGAGATAGACGTGACTGCGTTGGTCGAACGACCTTGTAAGCCGAATCCGAGGCTGTACAGAAACAAGACTTCCTCTCCAGCGCATCTTTTCATTAGTCATTACAGATCCATGAAATTACTTCTCCTCCTCCTTCAACTTAAGCTCCATGCCGAGTTGCTGCATAAAACTCAACATATCTAGCATGCCCCAAAATTCTGCGATTTTCCCGTCGGAAAATCGCCAGATGCCAATTACTGTCTCCTCAATCTGGTTGCCTGTGGGGGGTATTCCCATGAACTCCCCCGTATGAGATCCGCGAATTGTGTATTGCCCCGTCACCATGTCACCTGCGCTGATCAGTCTATCTATGGTGTGTGTCATATCTGGAAAAGCGCCCCAGAAAGCCTTAAGAACTTCCCGATGCTGTGATGTGCTCTTGGGCTCAGACCCTATCGGAAAATGCAGTTTGTATTCTGGGGTATTCAATTCGTCGCCAATATCCATGTTCTTCTTGTCAAACTCTTCCATGAGTTGTTTTACAACAGCCTTATTCTGCTCCTCAACCTC
>JAGLRY010000082.1 GCA_023135995.1 Candidatus Aminicenantota bacterium
GATATTTATTCGTTGGGAGTGATTCTATATGAAATGGTGACTGGAAGAGTGCCTTTCGAAGGAGATACTCCTTTTACAATCGGAGTGAAACATAAAAGCGAGATACCTAAAAATCCTAAGGAGATTAATGCTCAGATACCTGATGATCTAAACCGTGTGATAGTGAACTGTTTAGAAAAGGATAAAGAGAAGAGACATCAGGACACAAATGAGCTTCTTTCTGAATTAAGCAAAATAGGAAAAGGGAAACCTGAGAAAGAAAAAATTGGTGAAACGAAATTGAAAAAATCTATTGCTGTGCTCCCTTTCACAGATTTAAGCCCAAAGAAAGATCAGGAATATTTCTGTGATGGCATGGCAGAAGAACTGATCAATTCATTGACTAAGATAAGTGATTTAAGGGTTGTTGCGCGCACTTCAGCCTTTTCATTCAGAGAGAAAAATTTAGACGTCCGTGAGATTGGCAAGAGACTGAATGTAGAGACGATTCTAGAAGGTAGCGTACGAAAGGCAGGCAACCGACTGCGCATCACAGCCCAGCTTATAAACGTCGCCGATGGCTACCATATCTGGTCAGAGAAATACGACCGAGACATGGAAGATATTTTTGCTATCCAGGATGAAATCTCTCTAGCAATCGTTGACAAACTAAAGGTAAAGCTCTTGGGAAGAGAGAAGGCGAAGCTCGTGAAGCGTTACACGGACAATCTGGAGGCTTATAAGTTGTATTTGAAGGGCCGCTACTTCTGGAACAAGCGCAATGAAATTGGAGTGAAGAAGGGACTCGAGTACTTCCAACAGGCATTCAAGAAAGACAAAGGCTATACGCTAGCCTATTCTGGGCTGGCCGACTGCTATTGTATCCTTTCTTGGTACGGTGCTTTCCCTCAAAAAGAGGCTTATCAGAAAGCGAGGGAAGCAGCACTGAAAGCGCTAGAGATTGATGATATGCTTGCCGAGGCGCATACCTCCCTTGCTTTTATTAAATTATTAGCTGATTGGGATTGGGCTAGTACAGACAGAGAATTCAAACGAGCCATAGAGCTAAATCCCAACTATACAACCGCTCACCACTGGCATTCATTCTCTTTGTTTTTCAGGGCTCGATTCGATGAAGCCATCGAAGAGATGAAACAAGCCCTTGAATTGGATCCTTTCTCTTTAATAATAAATTGTGATCTCGGATGGGTGTATTACTACGCCCGCCAATACGACCATGCAATAGAAGCCTTGCAGAAGACACTGGAGATGGATCCTAATTTTGTTTCTGCGCATAGTTTTCTGGGAAGAGTGTATTTACAAAAGTCAATGTATAAAGAAGCTCTGGCAGAATTTCAAAAAGAAAAGGAACCTTCAAGAGGCTGGATGCAGAGTGTAGAGACCTTGTTCGCGATCGCTTATCTGAAGATGGGTAAGAAAAAAGAAGCACAGCAAGTTCTAGATGATATGATAGAACGAACGAAGCAGGAGTATGTCTCGCCATATCACATTGCTCTTCTTTGTTTTACACTCGGAGAAAACGATCTTGGCTTTGAGTGGCTAGATAAAGCGTATAAGGAACGTGATCATTGGCTGCTCTATCTGAATGCAGAACCAATGTTTGACACTGTTCGCTCAGACCCGAGGTTCACGAAGTTACTAAAGAAAATAGGGTTTGAATAATAATCGACAGAACTTTAAGAAAGGGGAGAAGGCAAAGCCATTAGCCAGTATGAGAAACGATATCTAGAACGACGCTGACCCAGGTATTGCTGAGGTTTAAGATACAGGGAAGAGGATGGGTGAGCTGAAGAGTCAATAACTCAAAGAAGCATTCAATTTGACACTTCTCTCATTA
>JAGLRY010000083.1 GCA_023135995.1 Candidatus Aminicenantota bacterium
TCCCAATAACTCGAGCAGAGTGGGCGCAACATCGCTCAATTCCCCATGCTCCCTCAAATCCAAGCTCTCAGGGTTTTCCTGACGAAAATCCGCGAGAATAAACGGGACAGGATTTTTGGTATGGCCCGTGTTGACTGTTCCGTCCGCATACTGCCATTCCTCGACTGTGCCATGGTCTGCAGTCACAACAACCGTTACACGCCGTGTTCGGCACTCTTCCACAAGCCGTTCAAGCTGCTGATCCACGACCTCCACAGCTCTCAGCACCGCCTTCTTATCCTCGATGTGGCCCAATACATCCACATTGGCAAGATTTCCCACGACAACATGAACAGATGGATCATCAAGCTGAGTTATTATGAACTCAGTGACTTGTGCAGCACTCATCTCAGGAGTGAGAGCATACGAATCGACTCCTTCTGGTGATGGGACGAGGATCCTCTTCTCTCCGGGAAAGGGTTTTTCATTTTTGCCATTCATGAAATACCCCACATGGATGGCTTTTTCGGATTCGGCAACCTTAACGAGGGACAATCCCTTCTTGGTGACAACCTCAGCAAAAGTGTTTTTCACCTCTCCCTCTGGCGGAAATGCGACTCGGACATCCAGTGAAGATGCATACTCGATCATGGTTACAAAATGCAGTTCTAAATCTCCCTTGACACCAAATTTATCAAAATCTTTTTCGGTGAGACTCTCCGTGATCTGTATTTCCCTCTCGCCACGGATGTCGTAAAAAATGACAGAATCTCCCCGTTGAATTCGACCTATGGGTTTTCGAGAGGAATCAACCACAACAATGGGTTCCAATTCTTCATCCTCTTGGCCAAATCGATACGCCTCTTTAATGGCTTCGACCAGGGATGAATCCATACTCTCAGTTTTTGCCTTGCTCATCTAGGCTCCTCAACATAAGCCCTTACTATAAATACCAACACATTTGATGTCAACCATCTGAATTATTCATAAAAGTTGCCGATACGATTACTACAAAAAACTCTTAATTCTTATTATCGGCATCTTTTACCCTTCGGGCGAACCGATTTCACAGCATCGGCTTCGTCGTAACTCATTCGCAGTAGTTTACTACAGCTTCATGAGCCACTTCCTTGCCGCTACTGCAATCTCGGTCCGTGAATAATCCATCTTTCTCCTGAATTATTCAATACAGCTTCGTGGGCCACTGCCTCAACCTTTGTGAATGGGTGGGGTGGGTTGGCCTTGACGAATGGTGGATCGCTTATTAAAGTAGGAGGGCAACCAAAAGGTCATACGGTATGTCACACTGTCAAATCCAGACAAGTCATATCGAGATAGACTAAAATACAAAAAACTGAATGGACACGAGTGGAGGAACGATGAAAAAACTATCCAGAGATTTTTTCATTTTTGTTTTTGTTCTATCTTGTGCGGCATCAATAACCGCAACGGATGCCCGCCCGATCACCTTTGATGATTTTATTCGGATCAAACGGATCAGTGATCCACAGATATCTCCTCAAGGTGATCAGATCGCTTTTGTCATCACCGCAATGGACAAAGATAAAAACACGAGTAACAGTGACATTTGGATCCAAGCGGCTAAGGGCGGGAAGCCTTGGCAGCTCACCTCAAGCCCCAAAGCCGACTTCAATCCCAGATGGTCGCCCGATGGAAAAAAGATCGCCTTCATATCGACGCGTAAAGGAATCCCCCAGGTTTGGATGATCGATTCCAGAGGAGGAGAAGCATATCCCTTGACGGATATCTCTACCGGAGCTTCAGGGGTGATTTGGTCTCCACAAGGAGATCATCTGGCCTTTCTCTCCTCTGTTTATCCGGACTGTGCGGATGATAACTGCAACCGCAAAAGAAATGAGGAAAAGAAAAAAAGTCTGGTGAAAGCCCAAATTTTTGATGAGCTGCTCTTCCGGCACTGGAATGCCTGGAGAGACAGCACTCGGAGTCATGTCTTTGTCACTCCTGCCGATGAAGGAAAAGCTCGCGATCTCTCCCCTGGAGATTTTGATGTGCCGCCCATCTCACTGGGAAGCAGCCATGATTACACCTTTTCCCCAGATGGGAAGGAGATGTGTTTCGTTCGGAATACGGATCCGGAACTGAGGCTCGGGTTGGGAACCAACAACGATCTTTTTATCTCTTCCATCGAAGGCGGCGATATTATTAAGATCACAGAGAACAGGGCCAATGACAACTCTCCCCATTACTCACCTGACGGCCGGTACATTGCTTACAGGGCCATGCGCAGGCCTGGATTCGAAGCAGACAGATACTGCCTGATGCTCTATGACCGAAAAACAAAACATATCACCAACCTCACAGAAAAACTAGATGCTTCAGTGGCAGAGATCATTTGGTCACTCGAGAGCTCTGATATCTATATCACCTTCGGAGAAAAGGGCCGTACAGTTCTGGCTCGTGTCTCTATCGCCGATCAGGTTGTAGAGAGAATCCTTGACAACCACACCATTAGTTCGCTCCAGCTCTTTCCCAGCGGAAAAAGATTTGTCTTCCTCAAACAAGGAATCCATTCCCCCTCTGAACTGTATGTGTTTGATGTCGCTTCCAAATCACTCGACCCGCTCACACGCATAAATGGCCCGCTTTTGGAGGAACTCGCAATGAATCCCGCAGAAGAATTTTGGTTCGAAGGAGCAGAAGGTGACAAAGTCCATGGGTATCTGCTCAAGCCACCCCAGTTTGAGCTAGACAAAAAATATCCCCTTGTTATGCTCATCCACGGTGGCCCACAAGGGGCCTGGTACGACAATTTTCATTACCGATGGAATGCTCAGATGTTTGTTTCACCAGGCTACGTTGTGGCTATGATCAATTTTCACGGAAGTACAGGTTACGGACAAGATTTCACAGACTCCATCTCAGGCGATTGGGGCGGAAGGCCATTCAAAGATATCATGCTCGGACTGGATTATCTTCTCTCTCACTATGACTTCATGGATAAAGATAAAGTGGGAGCCGCAGGTGCTTCCTACGGTGGATACATGATCAACTGGATAGAAGGTCATACCAATAGATTCAATTGTCTCATTTCCCATGCGGGAGTGTTCGACCTCCGGTCCATGTTTGGAGGGACCGAAGAGCTCTGGTTCCCTGAATGGGAATTCCAAGGGACTCCTTGGACAAATCCAGACCAGTATAAAAAATGGTCACCAAGTTTTTACGTCCAAAATTTCAAAACGCCATGTCTTGTGATCCATGGCCAGTATGATTTCAGGTTACCTGTTACTCAGGGATTCCAATTTTTTACGGCGCTCCAGCGGATGCATGTGCCCTCAAAGCTGCTGTACTTTCCCGATGAGGGCCACTTTGTTACAAAACCACAGAATGCCCAACTTTGGTGGAAAACCATGCACGAATGGCTCGCGGAATACTTGAAACAGTGACTCGGTCAGAAATCAAGATGGAGGAGAGAAAAAGGATCGATACGATTTCCCTTGATCTTCACTCCCCAATGGAGATGAGGACCGGTGACTCTGCCCGTGGCACCGATCTCCCCGATTATATCGCCTTTTTCAACAGAATCTCCCCGTTTCACTCTAAACTCCGATAAATGAAGATAGAGAGTAAAGACACCAAGACCGTGATCGATGATAACGGTTTTCCCCGCGTAATAGAGGTGAGAGACCAGGACGACCGTCCCCGAATTTGAGGCAACGACAGGTGACGCATAAGGGGAGGAAATATCCACACCGCTGTGGGGAGAACGAGGCTGGTTGTTAAAAAATCGTCTTTCTCCAAAATTCGGCACGACTTCACCCGTAGAGGGAACGATAAATGGTCCCTCTCCCATCCATCGGGGACTGTATATGCCATAAATCGCATTTACGAGCTCGGACTCCTCACGGATTCTGGTAAGAACTTCAGGAGGCGGAGTGACATATTTTTCGTTGACCCACAGTTTCTTTACCGGGAATTCCTTGGCAACAACGAGAATTTCCTTGACCACCCTTTCGTGATGGCCATCAGCATAGACAGGTGTAATAACGATCGGGTAAAATCCGGGTTTCAAACTGAGATCAAGGCCGATGAGAGCCAAGTATTCCTCTGGATTCGCACTGGTTCCCAATGTGTATTTTTCTCCCGAAAATTGGGCCTGGATGCTTTTAACAGGAGAACTCGTACGGACTGTGACTCTCACAACCTCTCCGGGATATAGGGCTCGAAAATTGAGGTCGACCGTTATTTTCGAGGAATTCGTTTGGCCTTGCTGGGTTTTACAGAAAATCCACGAACACACGAGACACAACACACATACTGTGACACAAATGATTTTTCTCATGAATTCCAGCTAACGCATTCGGCGTTTGGGAGTTACGCCTGCTTCCGGAGAATTTTCCCCGGCAGAAGCCCTGAGTGCTCACCATTATTGATAACCACCTGACCATTCACAATGACATAATCGATCCCTTCAGGGTATTGATGGGGATCCTTAAACGTGGCCTTATCGATAACTCTCTTTTCATCGAATATCACAATGTCTGCAAAGTATTCTCTCTGGAGAGCCCCTCTTTGTGCAAAGCCAAAATTCCTGGCCGGAACAGAAGTCATCTTTTTCAACATCTCTGCCATGGGGAGTATCTTTTCCTCCCGGATGTATTTCCCTAACACTCGAGGAAAAGTGCCATAACTCCGGGGATGGGGCTTCCCCTTATTCAGAGGGCCATAGGAAGCAAGGGCCGAGCCATCACAGCCCACTCCAACCAAAGGATGAGCGAGGATCCTCTTCAAGTTCTCCTCATTCATCATGAAGATCACCTGACCTGCCCTGTTCTCCTCTTCTATCAACAGATCTCTCAAGAATTCAAAGACATCTTTACCTGTTTCCTGTGTGGCTTCAAGAATTGTTTTTCCTTCAAAGACTTTGTTCCCCTCCGTAAAAACAGATGAGATGACCACTTTATCCCAAGAACCCAGCTTCTTCTCTCTTTCTGCAAGAAAAGCCCGAAATTTACTCTCCAAAGTCGTGTCTTTCAATCGGGCTAAAAACTCATCTGTCGTGCCCTGTTTCGCCCAAAGAGGAAAATTCATGCTGCTGAGACCAGTGGCTCCAGCGATGTAGGAGTAGCGGTCGCAAAATATGGGAATGCCTTCATCATGGGCCGCCTCCAGTTTGGCCAGTGCGTCGTCGATCTTATGCCAGTTGCGCGGATAGGCGATCTTGAAATGGGATATCTGAAGCCGAATCCCTGTCTTCCTGGAGACATCGATGGTCTCTTCCATTGCCTCGATTAAATGGTCGCTCTCATCACGCATGTGCGTGCTGTACAAGCCTCCGTTCTGCACAGCAACTCTACACAATTCAACGATCTCGTCCTGTTGGGCATAACTTCCCGGTGCGTATTCAAGGCCACTGGAAAGTCCCAGCGCTCCGTTCTGGATGTTTTCTGCCACCAGCACCTTCATCTTTTCCAATTCCTCAGCCTTAGGGGGTCTGTCATTGAATCCCACAGCCATTCCTCGGATCGTCCCTTGACCGACATACGATGAGTAATTGAGCGTCATTCCCTTTTCTTCAAGCTTAGAGAAAAAACCTTTGATATCCCTCCATGTCAAATCAACGTCATACGTTTCTTTCAAATTGTCTCTGTACTCGTCATAGATCTCCTCAGCCACTGGAAAAGGAGAGCTGCCGCAGTTTCCGCTGACCAAAGTTGTTATCCCCTGTCGGATCGAGCTCTCTGCTTTGGGATTGACCAGAAGTTCGATATCCGTGTGATCATGCGCATCTATAAAGCCGGGACAGACTGTAAGATCTCGTGCGTCTATGACTGATTGTCCTTTTGCCGCAGAGATCTTTCCTATTTTTGCGATTTTCTGGCCGGTGATCCCGATATCTGCAGAGATCGCCTCATTGCCGAGTCCATCAAAAACACGCCCATTCTTAATGACCAGGTCATAGTCTTTTTTCGAAGAGCAGCCTTTCAGTAATATCCCACAGCCACTCAAACCTGCGACCGTTGCGTAACGGGATGATTTTTTAAGAAAATCTCGTCGGGAGATTGGTTTTTTCATCGTGTTCCTCGCAGTGAAGATTTACCCGCCAATATATCTAAATTACAAAAACTTGTCCATATAAATCTTCTTCTTCACCCATCCATACTCCTAAACGATGAAGAATACCTGCAAGAAGAGAGGAACCACTGCGGGGTATAGTAAGAATAACGACAGTTTTCATCACCTCTCACCCTGAACAATAATAGAAAAAAGAGTAATAAGTTTTAGCCCTCGTCTCAAAAACTCTCCTTTTGCTAACGAGTCAGCCATGATTGATTTTTCATAGAAAGGGCTGCTACAGGAACAATCCACCACAGGCAAAGGGCAGCAATAATGCCATAAGGAATCCCATAGAGAAAAACCGGGCTTTTGTTGGTGCGGAGATAATAGAGAGAAAGAAAAAAGGAAAGAATTATCAATAAGGTAAGATGACGGAGAATAAAAAGAGGATTGACGAGAAAAGAATAAGTGATAATACTTAATGAAAAAATATGGATAGGATGGAGAAAATTTAAAGATAAAAAATCAAGTATAGGTAAAATACGGTGTTTTGTTCTATATCGAGAAAACATAAAACGGGCAAAGAGAATTGATTCTCGAATATAACTCCGCGCCCAGCGAAGGTACATCTTGCACATCTGACCAAACCTAGAGGGTACTCTGGTATAAACTACAGCATTCGACTGGTATCTTGTCATGTATCCTTTCTTAAGTATATTAGTTGTGAGGGCTCTATCTTCCCCGTATGTGCAGGGAGTGTTCAAGAACTTCTGGTTAACCCATTCATGGATAAATCTCTGTAATAGAGATTTCCTGTATGCAGTGAGGGCTCCAGGACAGCAAAAAACAGCTCCATAGACACTCTGGTAAGCACGGCCGAAATCGAAGGAGATAGAGTAGCGAATGGAAAGCATTCTCGTGAGAAAATTTTCTTTTTCATTCAAAACAGCCACTCTCCCGGCAACAGCTCCTGTACTCTTATCTTTAATTAACGGAATGACAAGATTTCTGATGGCGCTACGCCCGATTTTGCTGTCAGAATCAACGGTAACTATAATCTCTCCTTTTGATTTTTTAAAACCGACATAAAGCGCTTTTCTCTTCCCAAGATTTTCTTTAAAATTGATAACCTTAAGATTCTCCACATATTTTTGCTTGGCTTTCCTCATGTAGAGAAAGGTACTATCGGTTGAACCGTCGTTGATACAGATAACTTCAAGTCTATTTCTAGGATAGTTGCTGGCAAAAATAGAGTCGATAGATTTTCTGATTAATTCTTCCTCATTTAATGCGGGCATTATCACAGAAACAAAAGGCCATCTCACTTTTTCTTCTGGTTCTATTGTTTGGGGTTTATAGCGAAACCAGATTATTGTCCGGAAAACTATACCGCCCAGTACGATGACACCGGAGATTATCAATGGATATGTTGAAATTCTAAGAAATGTATTGCTGTGCAAAAATTCAGCCCATAGGTAGAAAATGCGAAAATAAACAGAGATAATTATTATAAAAATACTGCTTATGACAATGAGAAATACAATAAAGAGATCTATCCTTTCTCTAAATGGAAGTTTGAAAACACGGCTTCTTGACTTAGAAGATAAGCCAATAGCATCAAGAGCTTCTTCCCACATCACGGCACCACGAAAGCTAAGAATGAAATGGACAATGTATTCCTTTTTATACTTATACCTTTAGAAGGAAAGAGAGGTCAAGTTCCATTTAACTGATCTTTAACAGCAAAAAAAGTAATCTTCTTTAATTTCAACAACATACAGGCACAAAAAAAACTCTTGGCATTACACTTCGCTCTTTTAAAATTTCGATTCATAGCTCACGAATTGTAGGAGGAAGAGCCACACCAACAGCCTGAAACACCTTCCCGCACGTTCCCAGACATTGTCTGCGAACTGCCAGACGCTTGGAGTTCTCTTCTATAACTGTCTCTTGAAGGGCTTTTAAATCCTGTTTGATATCAGTCCATTTGAAGTTAAAGCCCGCATCCTCTAGCCGTCTATCGAGCTCTTTTCTCAAGACCATAAAAAATGTCGATACTTTTTTC
>JAGLRY010000084.1 GCA_023135995.1 Candidatus Aminicenantota bacterium
TGGAACGAAAAAGGCGAACCTACAGAGCAAGTTCTGAAAGACTACGGACTTTTGCAGGATTGATCCCCTTCAAAACCTTACCCAAACAACGGTGGTGATAAAAAAAATTCATCAGATATAATTGACTTCAATGCTAGTCTCAGACTTTAATTACAACCTTCCCAAGGAGCTTATCGCACAGGTTCCGCTCGAACAAAGAGACTTATCCCGGATGATGGTCTTGGACCACGATAATGGCAAAATCATCCATTCCCATTTCCAGCATTTTCCGGACTATCTCAACAAAGGGGATGTATTGGTCCTGAATAACTCGAAGGTTATCCCCGCGAGAGTATGGGGCACAAAAAAGGATTCGGAGATCGAATTTCTTTTCCTCAAGGAGATCCAAAAGGGCACATGGGAAGTCCTCTGCCGCCCCGCAAAAAAAGTCAGGCCCGGCGATATCATCCGTTTCTCACTTGTGCTTCAAGGGGAGGTTATTAACGAAGAGCCAGAGGGCCGAAGACACATCCATTTCGCCACAGAGGATGTCCTATCTGAACTTCAAACCATAGGCTATGCTCCTCTCCCTCCTTATATCAAGCGCGAAAAATCTCAAACGGATATTCGGTCGATAGATCTGGACAGATACCAGACTGTGTTTGCGCGGAAAGAAGGGTCCATCGCCGCGCCAACCGCAGGTCTTCATTTTACTCCCGCTATGTTGAACTCTATCAAAGCAAAAGGCGTCGAAGTGGCAGAAATCACCCTTGACGTGGGCCTGGCCACTTTTCAACCTGTTCGTGCAAATCGCGTCAAAGATCACACAATGCTCGAAGAAATGTATACGATCAGTGAAGACGCTGCGAAAGCCATAAACAATGCCAAAAAAAAGAAAAGGCCAGTGATCGCTGTGGGAACCACGTCTGTCCGCGCGCTAGAAAGCGCTTTCATAAAAGATGGAGTCAAACCAGGAACACATGTGACCGATCTTTTTATCTATCCCGGCTACTCATTCCGCGTTATTGACAGGCTCCTCACTAACTTTCACCTCCCCAAATCCACTCTATTGATGCTGGTCTCAGCTTTTACTGGATTAGATTTCATGAAAGAGGCCTACACAGAGGCCATCCATAAAAAATACAGATTCTACAGCTATGGAGATTGCATGCTCATCCTCTAAATATCATTTATATATATGCAATACCTTTTAATATTCTCAAGCTTCTATCTTCTTTTTATCGTTGACTCAGCCTGAATGGGTTTGATATGTTAATCCAAATGATTAGGATGGGATTTCACAAATGAAGGAGGGAAAAAGATGCAAGCTTTGATTCAACTCTTGGCTCGATTTTTTATCGCATTTATTTTTCTGATGAGTGGTCTGGGGAAAATTATGAACCTCTCGGGAACACAGCAGTACATGGCTCAATATGGGATGCCTTTAACGTACGTTTTTTTGATTGGTGCCATCTGTGCGGAATTGCTCGGTGGATTATCCGTGCTCACAGGATACAAGGCCAAATGGGGCGCTTTTGTTTTGTTTCTCTTTTTGATCCCTACCACTTTGATCTTCCATACGGAATTTTCGGATCAAACCCAGGTCATCATGTTTATGAAGAACCTGGCAATTATAGGAGGCCTGCTCCTTCTCGTCTCTCACGGTGCGGGAAAAATTAGCCTGGACGCGTTCAAAACCGCAAAATAATTAAAATCGATTGAACTGAAATAAGTGAGGGTTGCCAAACCGAATGACTATTTTATATACTGACAACACGTTAGCGCACGAGGATCGAAAATATGAGCGACTGGAAAAAAAGTGGCAATGACAAAGCCGTCGAGGAAAAACTGGACTCTATCCTCCACCCCAACGATCTCGCCAAGGAATTTAAAATCACCATCGAATTCGGATACAAAACATCTCCGAACTATGAAAAGGCGGTCGATCTCGCTCGGAGAAATCCCACCTACTCAGAAGAGGGTGAGGGTGAGTGGATCCGTCATTCCGCCACTTATATACCCGAGGATGTAGAAGACCTTTTTGAATTATTCAACCTCGTGCACGAGTGGGATAAGACGGACGTTTTGGTCAATCACAAAAAAATCCCATACGGGCACCAGCTCTGGCTGCCCCTGATGTGGTTCTACCGCGTTAAATGAGCCCCTTTTTTTGTATTCAGAATTTTAAATTCTGTGAGTGTGATTCTGTAACCCAAATTCTGAATTCTAGGATTGGATTTCTTCCCGTATTCGGCGGGTAGCTTCCACATCCAGCTCAAAAGTTTCTGGGTCTAGAATCACTCTGTAATCCTTTTTTGCACGTTCTATGCTGATAATGCCGTTCTTCACTTCTTTGGCTACAAGAGTGGGATCTCTGAGATAAGGAACGCCATACCCGCCTCCACCACCGGCCTGCTGAAAGAGAACCGTCCCCTCGGGCACATCCTCCACAAGGTCTTTGGTCGTAGTCTGGTACACCCGGCCATCCGGATAGTGAAGCTCGATCTTATTCAATGTTGCATCAAGTCCCCCATAGAGGCCGAATGCCGGTTCCACATCCCCGTCACCAAAAGTCACGACTTTTGTGTTTTCTCCACCGATCTTAAACTGCGTCTCGACACCCAATCCCCCTCTCCACTGGCCCGCTCCAGCCGAATCTCTCCAGTACTCGTGTTTCAACAAGAAATGAGGTGTCTGTTGTTCGAACATCTCATAATCCTGGTCCAGCACACCCCCTGAGGCATCGATCATGCCTATGTGGTCGTACCCATCCACACCCGAAGTCGCACCAGACCCTCCTTTCAGACCAATGAAGCCGATGTCCACATAACTCGTCTTTTTTCTTGTATCAAACCCGCTGGTGAGATAACACAGAAGCTGGTTCCAACCTGCTGTCACCCTCTCTGGAATACCCTTGGAGAGTGCGCGAATGATGGCGTCCGCGTTGGGCGGGCAGAGGTGGTTGCCAAAGGTCGTGGCGGCCGGATACTTTGCATTCAGGATCGTGCCTTCAGGAATATCGATATGCACAGGCCTCAACATACCGTCATTGTGGGGAATGTCCGGATTGACCATCTGGAGGAAAGTCAACAGGGTTGCACTTGCTGAAGACGTATAGGTCCCGTTCACGAATCCATCGGTTTGCGGGTCTGTGTCTGAATAATCGAAGAAGATTTCCTCATCCTCGACGGTGATCTTCACTCTGATCTTGTATTTGGATCCTGGTGTCTTTCCGTCATAATAAACAGTCGCCTCTCCCCTGTATTCTCCGTTGGGTATCGTCTTTATCTCAGCACGCATCATCCTCTCTGTGGAGTCAA
>JAGLRY010000085.1 GCA_023135995.1 Candidatus Aminicenantota bacterium
TTGTAGTATTGATGTGCTTCTTCCACTGCATATCTTCCAAGACTCTTCTCACCCGACTTCATAAGATAATCAATGGCCTTATGGCTCGACTTACCCCGTTTGAAATGAAAGGCCAGGGTTTCGTAAAACTCGGGAAGCCGGTAGTGAAACATTTGCTCCATCACGAGAGCTATGCGCTCATGGATTCCCTGGCGTTCTCTCTTGAGAATACCGTTGTAAACAACATCCTGGGTCAGGGCATGTTTAAAAATGTATTCCAGATCTGGCTCAAGAGATCTTGTGCGGATCAGGTCCAGGCGTTCCAGACCGCTGAGACATTGGTCAATATAGTCTTTGAGCTCTGTGACCCTCTCGAGGATCTCATAGAGAAAGGCCCTCCCGATCACAGAAGCTTCCTGGAGCATCCTTTTTGACTCTCTCTCCAAGCGATCGAGCCTTGCAGAAATAACACCATGAATAGTGGAAGGTATTTCAGACTCACCAATCGGTCTGGTAAGTTTCCAACCGCCATTGTCACGGGATAACGTTTCTGAATCAATCAGGTTGTTGATCACCTCTTCCAAATAAAATGGATTCCCCTCTACGGTTTTCTCAATAAACTGCCGCAGCTTGGTTGGGACGGATTCGGTTTTAAGGAGGGAACCCACCATATTCTGCGTTTCTGACAGTGAAAGATCCTGCAATCGAATTTCATGATATGGTTTTCTTAGGCCACTTAGCTCCCTGCCAGCGAAGAGATTGAAAGGAGGTCTGTAGGTGCAGAGAAATAGGACAGGATCTGTGGACTCTAACAGAGTGGAGCGCAAGAGTTCTAGGAAGGAAGGATCAGACCAGTGGAGATCCTCAAAACAGATGACCGTAGGCGTTCTCTGCGCCATGGCCGAAAAGATCACTCTGATGGCATCATGCAGTCTCGCTCTCCAGAACTCGGGGCTAACATCTTCCTCCTCAGGATAGCTGAGAGAAAAAAGCCCTCCCACATAAGGAATGAGGTCCTCTCTTTTTCCTACCAGGCCCTCCACACCTGATTCCACTTTTTCCCTAATCTTTTCTGACGGATCGTCTTCTTTAATTTGAAAGGCTCGGTTTAGAAGATCAATCAAGGGGAAATAAGGGATGTTTTGGGAATAGGCGTAAGCGTGTCCATCTTGCCACTGAATCTTTTGGAGATCTGAAGCAGCCCTTAATTCCTCAACAAGTCTGCTCTTCCCCGTGCCCGCCTCTCCATATATTGAGATAATCGACCCCTTTCCTTTATGGAGACTTTCTGCAGCTTCCTCAAGTTGGCCCATTTCCTTGGTTCGCCCAATAAGATTGGCCCTTAGTCCAAGGGGACGATGTGTCTTACTCGGCTTTTCCTTTGGAGATAAAACCTTGTATATTTCGATGGGTTCTGCCTTGCCTTTGACCTTTGAAGGCCCCAAAGGTTCGAAAGTAAAAAATCTTTGAGCTTGGCTGTGAGTATCGGGACCAACGACTATCTGATCCGGGCCTGATAGACTGCTCAGGCGGGCAGCCAAATTGATGGTATCCCCCGCAACCCCGTGCGTTCCCTTCTCCATGTCCACTTCACCAGTCACCACCAGGCCCGTGTTGATGCCAGTGTGCATCGACAAGGGATGTCCAACCTTCTTTTCCATTTCAGGGCTTTTGGTTTTGACTAGATCGTGTATCTCTCTTGCAGCCCTGATGGCCCTAACCGGATCATCCTCATGGGTCTTTGGTACACCAAAAAGAGCCATGACAGCATCGCCGACAAACTTCTCGATAAACCCCTCGTATTTGGCCACCACCTGGGCAATCTCACCGAAGATCCGGCTCATAATTTCTTTCACCTCTTCCGGGTCAAGCCTTTCGGTCATGGCTGTATATCCGGAAAGGTCTGAGAAAAGCACGGTGACGTGTTTTCGTTCGCCTTCAGCTTCAGGTGCTGCCCTTTCTTCTTCTACAACTTCCTCTAATCTTTGGCCGCATTCACCGCAGAATTTATCTCCAGGAAGGTTTTCAGAGCCACACTGGGGACAAACCAAAAGGAGCTTTGTCCCACACTCACGGCAAAATTTCCTTTCATCAGGATTTTCGGCCTGGCATTTTGGGCACTTCATTTTCTTCTCCCGAAAGGTCTGAGACCAGACTCTGGATGCTATGATCTAGACTGGGAAACGTTAAAAGACACAATGCGTTGGCAGGATCGCCAGCTTAAGTCAGATGTGCAAGTAAGAGGGTCGATAGGGAAGGTGATCCTGCCTGTGTTTGGCTAAATGAGTTCCAGTTTAGGAAGTTAGGGTAGAATTTGTCAAGTATTTCTTTTTTTTGCGATTTTTGTAGCTTGGCCGAGATCCGCATGGTTTTTTCGGCCGATGTCAAGATTCAATGGGGAAAAGTCAATATATTGTGGGAGGAAATGGTAAGCGAAAATATCAGGATACGTGCCATAACCTGAAATCCAGACAAATTTCACTATTGTTATGGTAATCAAAACCTT
>JAGLRY010000086.1 GCA_023135995.1 Candidatus Aminicenantota bacterium
CTACCCCAGTGAGATCAGCTCGCCCTAAGGGCAAAAAATGTCGATTATGAATAATGAAGACAGCGAAAACGGAATTGTCAGAGTGGCTTGCTGGAAGAATAAAGCAAATGATTGATATTGTTTCAGTTGTAACAAGTATCGACATTTTTTATGAATAATTCAGGTTAGATCTCGAAGTGTATTTCAGAAATTATTGTTTGATTGAGATTCTGAATAGCGCAGGAAATTCCTCATCATCACATGAATCATTCCTGTATCCTTCGGTGTTGAATCCAACGCCCTTCTGTAGAGATCGAGGGACTCGTGCTCATGCCTGGAGGAGACGTTTTCCCGGAGATAGTGTTGTGCATCTGGAATACTCATCTCAGGATGGCTCTGGATGCCCCACACAGGATTTGTCCCCCATTGAAATGCATGGACTTGACACTTTTCACTCGATGCAAACACCCGAAAATCGTCCCCAAGACCGACAACTTCATCAAAATGACTGGAAAAGACATACACTTGCCCCTTCTGACCCATAAGAGTATTGTCCTCTGTGACCCTCACAGGAATCCAGCCGATCTCAGGGCATTCGCTGCGCTGAACATAAGCCGGTCCTGCAAGAGCAACAGCCAGAAGTTGGTGTCCCCAACAACTACCAAGAACAGGAATGGTCCTCTCAATAGCCTCAAGAGTGAGTTCGATCTCCTCATTAACCCATTGTTCTCTTTCAAGGATAGAAGATTCTGAACCGGTTAAAATCAAATGAGTGAATTCTTCATCGAGATTTGGAAATCGATGTTCTCTCGCAGTGAACGCACGCCACTTGCTCTCTAGAAAAGCAGACCAGTGGGCCACAGGAGTGTAGATCGAAGGATTGATGGAATTGTCGATGATGGCGACATTCATTTCCAGAGTCATACTTGATCACTCACCTTTTATTTATAACTGTTTGGGCTACTCATTATAGACAAACCTACAAAAATCTCAAGTTTTTCACAGCCAATTCGATAAATCCTATGTTTTTAGAAGGCTAAATCTGGTATAATGCCCCCTCATCAGGTGATTTAGGAGGAGAAGAAAGTGCATAATGTTAAGCTCGAGACAGAGCTTCATGTGATCACGCCGAACGAGCCTGGGATATTGGGTCGAGTTCTTGGAACACTGGCAAATTCCAGAGTTAATCTCAAAGCTCTGAAGGCACGGTCAGTCAAGGACAAGGGAGTGTTTTTACTCCTCACATCCGACAATAAAAAAGCAGAAACATGCCTCAAAGCATTGGGATATGAAGTCACAACCAATGAAGTGGTGACAGTGTTGATAGATGACAGAGTCGGAGCCGGAGCCGAGATCGGCGCTCTCCTCGGAAATGCTGTGATCGATATTGACTATTGCTATGGTTCATCGGCTGGAATAGGCAAAGCTCTCTTGGTCTTCAAGACCAGTAACAACAAAAAAGCTCTCGAAACCCTGCGGTAGACATAAAATCTTAAAACAGAACCAGGAAGAAATAGACCTGTCACACCTTTGGTGTCATTCACTCTTTCAATACAGCCATACCAAAAACAAAGATAGCCTCACCAAAAGAAACCTCAGGATTTTTTCACCGAAAAAGGGATTTATCCAGAGGATCGCCATGGACCGCCTCTTTGACCTCAAACACAGACTGTGTTCCGAACATAAAGGTGCGGGCTTGCGGCTTAAAAAAAAGATCGGAGATACAACAGACAAAAATGATATCCTTGCGGAAGCTTATCTTCCCTCATCCTGGGACAATCAACTCATCCAGACCCAAGTCCAGGAAATTTTTTTAATTTCCGATTATCCTCCCGAGTTTCAACCTCTGATCGCAGAAAAAATAAAAGGGAGCTTCCGATTTTGATCCTTTTTTTATACAATCTGTACGACCGATAAAAAATTCTCACCCAAAGAGCACTTGAGATGGCAGAACAAAAAAGAATCGCTGTGGTCACTTCTGATGTGCCTTTTGTCGAGGGCGGGCATCTCTCTATTGCACGAAGCACTGTGCAGGCGTTGAACGAACACGGGTACCATGCTGACCTCATACTCACGCCACAAAACAGATTTGGCCGGCAGTTGAGGGCTTATCTTGCCAACCGATTTTATGATATCGAAGAGGATGGCTTGGGCAGAGCGATCCATCAGGTCATCACATTCCGTTTTCCCAGCTATGCTGTGAAACATCCTCAGCATGTGTGCTGGCTGAATCACAGGTTGAGAGAATACTATGACCAATGGACATTCCTGTACTCCCAACTGGGTCCTAAAGGTAAGCTCAAAGAAACAATGAGGAAGCATCTCATCCATGCACTAGACACGCGTCTCCTCAAGCACAACGTGACTAAACTTTACGCACAATCCCGAACCATCCAAGAAAGATTACAGCGATGGGGAAGGATAGAATCGGAAGTCCTCTATCCTCCTCCCCCTCAAAGGCATTATCACACAGAATCCTATGACAATTTTATTTTTTCTGTATCCCGATTGCAAAGACTGAAAAGACTGGCCCTTCTTGTAGAGTCATTTAAACATGTCAAGAACAAAAACCTCAAAGCCATCATCATCGGTGATGGACCTGAAAAAAAGGATATCGTCCAAAAAATTAAGGATAATAACCTTGAGGAGAGAGTTATTCTGCTCGGTAAAGCCACGGAAACGATTGTCCTTGATCATTTTGCCTCCTGTCGGGCCGTCTTTTTCGCTCCTGAGCAAGAAGACTACGGTTTTGTCACAGGAGAATCCTTCTCCAGTAGAAAGGCCGTCATCACTGCCACCGATAGCGGTGGCCCTGCTGAACTCGTGAAAAACGGAGAGACAGGTTTTGTATGCGAGCCAAGCCCAAAGGTGATTGCTGAAAAAATGGACCGACTGGCAGAGGATGAAGCTCTAGCCCAAAGAATGGGAGAAAATGGTTATAACTTTATATCCCAGATCACCTGGGAAAAAACAGTCAAAAAATTAGTGATCGTGTAACATCACATTTTATTCTTCTACAATTATCTTCAAATCAAAGATCCCGACCCGACCTACCAAGCCTTCCTCGAATCGCCGTCGAGGAAACCCGTTCTCAATGCTCTCTTCTGATTTTATTAGAAAATTAATTTTTGATGTGGTAGACTGCATATAATTTTAGAGAAGGATAAGGATCATGCCGGAAAAAATACCCTATGTGCCAGACGACACCTCTTACAAAGATATCACCCTGAAGGCTGTGATTTTGGGTTCCATATTTGGAGTCATCTTTGGCTCAGCCAACGCTTATCTCGGTCTCAGAGTGGGATTAACGATCTCCACGGCAATCCCTCTTGCCGTGATCTCCGTTGCAGCCTTACGCGTGCTGAGTCCCATTCTAGGTAAAAGCACGATCCTGGACGCCAACATCGCACAAACGACCGGGTCAGCAAGCTCATCCCTAGCATCTGGGATCATTTTCACCATTCCCGCTCTCTTCCTTTGGGGATTCAGTCCCAGCATCTTCAAGATCGGAACTCTAGCGATGTTCGGAGGCATTCTGGGTGTGCTTTTTATGATTCCCCTGCGTAAAGCCTTGATCGTGAAAGAACACGGAGTCCTTCCCTATCCTGAGGGAACAGCTGCCGCCCAAGTCCTGATCTCCGCAGAAGCCGGAGGTGCTAAGGCCAGGAATGTCTTTTTAGGTCTAGGCGTGAGTGCGGTTTTTAAATTTTTCCAGAGTTTTCTCCATCTCTGGCCAGAGAAGATCTATCTGAAACTTCCTGTATTGAAAAAGGCAAAACTAGGCGGAGAACCCACACCGGCTCTACTGGGTGTCGGATACATTTTAGGCCCTCGTATCGCCGCCATCATGGTCGCAGGCGGCCTTTTGTCATGGCTGGCTATCATCCCTTTAATTGCCTATTTCGGAGAGAGTCTCAATCTCCCGCTGCTACCTGAAGCTGAATTACTCATTTCTGAAATGTCAGCAGAGCAAATTTGGGACAAGTATATCCGAGTGATCGGAGCGGGAGCTGTCGCTGTTGCAGGGATCATCACGATCTTCAAATCCTTTCCCACGATGTACAATTCCCTGAAAGTGGGAATCCGAGACCTCAAATCGAGTAAAGGAGATATGCATGTCCAGAAAAAAAGGACCGATACAGACTTACCCATCACGGCTCTTGGAATCGGCATCCTCCTTATTTTGGCTCTGCTCATTATTTCTCCACAGATCGTGGGTATCAGCACATCCCTTCTCATTAGAATCATCGCGGCCTTCTGTATCGTTTTCTTTGCTTTTTGCTTTGTAACAGTGTCTTCCCGAATTGTGGGCTTGGTGGGTGTCTCATCAAATCCCACTTCAGGAATGGCCATCGTCACACTCCTCGGAACGAGCCTGTTATTCTACGCACTGGGCTGGACAGATATTCTCGGACAAGTCACAGCCCTGACAGTGGGAACCGTCGTCTGTGTCGCAGCATCCGTTGCAGGTGATATTTCACAGGACCTGAAAGCTGGATACATCATCGGAGCCACCCCTAAGAGGCAACAAACGACAGAATTATTGGGTGTCGTGACCTCAGCCTTTGCTGTTGCCGCGTCAGTCTGGCTCCTGGGTGAATCCTTTACATTCGGGTCTCAGACGTTGCCAGCTCCCCAAGCTGTCTTGATGAAAACCATTGTTGAGGGAGTTCTTGGTGGTGACCTTCCCTGGGGACTAGTGTTGATCGGCGGCGCCTTCGCCCTAGTTGCCGAACTTCTCAGGATTCCTTCCTTGCCTTTTGCTGTGGGCATCTATCTTCCGCTCTCAACAATGACACCGATCTACGTCGGTGGAGTCATCCGGCATTTCATGGAAAAGGGCGCAGGCGACAATAAGGAGAAATTAACTCAGAGAAAAGAAAAGGGAATACTCCTGAGTTCTGGATTTATTGCCGGAGAAGGCATTGCCATGGTCTTGGTCGCTATTTACGCCTACATCTCAAAGAAAAAACCGGAGGGTATTGGTCTTGTCTGGCCGGGTAATTTGGGAGATTTTATTTGCCTAGCCGCGTTTATCGGACTCGTAGTCTACTTGATCTATAAAACAAAAAAATAACTTATTCATAAAAAAATGTCGATAAACATCCAAGCCTGGATTATTCGAGGAATGACTTATGAACACTCTAATCATCGCTTTTATTCTCATACTGTGGCTTTATTTGGGCTACAAAATATACGGGAACTTTATCGAGAAAAGAGTTGTTCAGGCTGATAAAGACCGGATCACGCCTGCCAGAGAATTAAATGATGGGATTGACTACTGTCCTGCAAAAAAAACGATGCTTTTCGGTCACCATTTTTCATCGATCGCTGGAGCGGGACCGATCTTGGGACCCCTTTTGGGAGTCCTCTATTTCGGCTGGCTGGGGGCCCTTCTCTGGGTGGCCATAGGAAGTGTTTTTCTTGGGGCTGTTCATGATTACACATCATTGATGACTTCGGTCCAGAACCAGGGAAAGTCTCTGGCTTGGATCTCAGAAAAAACACTCGGTCGGCGAACACGGGTCATTTTCTCTCTGTTCTTATGGTTTGCTTTAGCTCTAGTCATTGCCGTCTTCGCTGTTGTGGCCTCCCGTACACTGGTCTCTCAACCCGAGATCGTTATTCCTACGCTTGGATTGGTTTTTATTGCCATGATCTTCGGATGGCTTATTTACAAAAAAGGCATTAATATTCCTGCAGCAACTGTCATTTCGATTATTATCCTCTTTGCGCTTATCTTCATCGGAAAACTGTATCCTGTTGAACTCCCTGCACAATTTCTGGGTATGAGCGCGCAAAATTTCTGGTTTTTCGTGTTAATCGTCTACAGTCTTTTTGCCTCATCCTTACCCGTGTGGGTCCTTCTGCAGCCGCGTGATTATATCAGCATGTGGATCCTGTTTATCGGGCTCGCCATAGGGTATATCGGATTGATAGTTGCCCACCCTTCCATCAATGCACCCGCATTTGTATCATTCAAGAGCAAAGGAGGTCCCCTATGGCCTATGCTCTTTGTGATCATTGCGTGCGGTGCGATCTCTGGTTTTCATTCTATTGTGGCGGGCGGGACTACGGCCAAACAACTGCCCGATGAAACAGCGGGAAAATTGATCGGATTTGGGGGGATGGTCACCGAAGCTGTGCTGGCAGGATTGGTAATATTTATCGCTGCAGCTGCCTTGATATGGGATCCATCCGGGGCAGAAAATCCATTGGGCTATCAGTATTTGATGATACAAGT
>JAGLRY010000087.1 GCA_023135995.1 Candidatus Aminicenantota bacterium
CCGACAACGGCAAATATAAAATCTGTGTGGCGCGCTGGTAGAAATTGAAGTTGACTCTGTGTTCCTCTGACATATCCCTTTCCGAACAGACCGCCTGAACCGATAGCGATCTTGGACTGTAGTATATGATAGCCAGTGCCTAAAGGATCTTTTTCCGGTGTGAGTAATGTTGTGATTCGATCCTTCTGGTAATCCCTGAGGAAAAATCCCCAACTGACGATTCCAATCACCAAAGCAAAAATCAATAGTACCACAAGAGTTTTTCTTGTCAGTCCCGCCAATATGAACGCACCGAGAAGAATTGGAATATAACTCAACGCTGTGCCAAGGTCGGGCTGTAATGCGACAAGCACAACTGCTAACAGGACGAACGCACTGCTCGAAATTCCTGCCTCGTTGGATAAATATTTCTTCTTAAATTCCGAAAAGATGCGTGCCAGCAGGAGAATGATGGCGATCTTAGTGATCTCGGATGGCTGAATCTGAATAAATTCCAGTTTGATCCAACTCTTCGTTCCGGCGATCAACTTTCCAAATATCAAAATGCCACCTAGAATAGAAATAGAAGCAATGTACAGATAGAGTGAATAGGTAACAAGAATGTTATAGTCCACTGTCAGCAGAACTAAGAGCACTGCCAAGCTCAACAGTGTCCAGAAAACTTGTCTGAGATAGTAATTCCCAGGCAAATAATGGGATGAACTGTAAATCACAGCAATTCCGATCAGAGTATTCACTACAAGAAGAGCGATCAGGATCCAATCGATGTCTTTGATCTGTGTTTGATTAATCATATTTTGCCTTGTAGAGCTCAAACAATTCTCTGGCAGAAGGCGCTGAGGTCGCTCCCCCGCCTCCCCCATATTCCACAATAATAGAGACTACGACCTCCGGCTTATCTTTAGGTGCGAATCCTGTGAACCAGGAGTGGGTTTTGATCTCTCTCTTCAGTTGGGCCAATTTTTCAGCGGTTGCCGTACTCACGACCTGAGCTGATCCGGTCTTTCCACACACATCAAAACCTCTAACCCTAGCTAGGGCGCCAGTGCCTCTATCGTTGACAGACTGCCACATCCCTTGTACCACTTTTTCAAAATACACCTCAGGAATGGGAGATCTGATGCCTGTTTTCTCTTGCTGTCTGGCTATCTCATGGCCCTCATGGATTTCGCTCGCATAGAGGTAAGGAGTTACGCTAAGACCCCTGTTGGCGATCTGTGCCGTGTAGACCGCGATCTGCAAAGGAGTCACGAGTAAAGGCCCCTGTCCGATAGACACAGATATCGTCTCTCCAGGATACCAAGGCTCATCCCTAACCCTCTTTTTCCACTGGGGATCGGGGACCAAACCCGCCTTTTCCCCGGGTAGATCGATATGCGTAGGTGATCCTAGACCGAGCACACGGGCATACCGAGCGATCTCCTCTATCCCAATTCTTTTTCCCAGTTGATAAAAGTAGATGTTGCAGGAATGCTGGATCGCACTGTACAGATTAACAATCCCATGTCCACCCCTCTTCCAACAGGAAAAGGGATGCCCATAGATGATGATAGAGCCGCGACAGACAAACGAAGTGGAATCATTTACTGCCCTCAAATCCAGCCCCGCGAGCAACATGCTGGGCTTGAACAAAGAGCCGGGAGCGTACAAACCACGAGTGGTCCGGTTCTCGAGAGGATGCTTCGGACTGTTGATGAGATCCACCCATTCTTCTGGAGTGAACCGGTTGATGAATTTATTCGGATCAAAATTTGGATAGCTGGCCATAGCCAGGATCTCACCCGTCTCTGGTTTCATCACAACCACCGCACCCTCTTTTCCTTCCAAAATCTCCTCTGCCTTCTTCTGGAGGTCAAAATCCAATGTCAGATGGATCTCATTTCCGCGGATAGGCTCGACCTTGGATACTTCCCCGATCTCTCTTCCGAAACTATCCACGATCCCGAGAACCTTTCCCTCTGTGCCGACTAAGCTGTCTTCATATTGTTTCTCCAGACCGGTTTTTCCAATCAGGTCGCCAAGCCGTCTGTTTTTATACTGGTCCATTTCCATCTCTGTCGGGGATATCTCCTGCAAATATCCAAGGACATGAGAAGCCAAAGTCCCGAACGGATAATTTCTCTTGGGTTCTGATTGAACGATCAGCTCGGGCAACTCATACTGCCTGGATTTGATCCTAGCAACTTCTTCATAGGTTAAGTTATCCTTAACTACGATCGGCTGGAAGAGAGGCAGAGATCTGTATTTATCCACACGTTCCTTCAAAACTGCGGGTTCCAAATCGAGGAGCTCGGAAATCCTCAAACACGACTCTTCATAGTCTTTGCAGTTTTCCCTGATCAATGACGCCTTAAAAGAAGCGATATTCTTGGCGAGAACGACACCGTTTCTGTCTCTGATCAGGCCCCTCTGGGGTGGCACCACGATCTCTCGGATGCGGTTTGCTTCAGATTTCTGCCAGAACATCTGAAAGTCGAGGATCTGGAGTTTCCAAAAATACAGGATGAGTATGACAAACAGGATCTTGACGACAATGAAGGCCATCCTCGCTCTCGAAAATACCAAAGATAGATCTTCATAAATCTTGCTGTTCATCATCTTCGGTACCGAGAGATCGCTTTTATTGCCTTACGGATTTGTGGAAAAAGAGTGCTGCCGATCAATGCCGTTATCAAAGGCTGGAGAAAGATCACTCCTTTTCCTGTATTTAGAGCTTTGGAATAAATGAAGGAATAGAGAAAGGCCCAAAACATGAGCTCTATGGTGATCAAAACGAAAATAAAAAGAAAACTCCGCCAAAACGAAGAGACATCGATTCTCTTGGAAACAAATCCGGCTAAATAACCTATGATGGTTTTGGCTATCCCGGCAACTCCAAAAACTCCTAAGGAAAAAGAATCCTGAATAAGCCCACAAACAGCGCCCAAACATGCCCCATACACCTCATTCCTCGTAGAGGACATATAAATGACTAGAAGACTAAAAACATTGATCGCTTGAATAGAAAAAATAGAAATGTGGGATAAAAGAGAGAACAGGGCAAATGAGAAAATGATGCCAAGGGATGTTTCTAAGAAATCTCTCATTATCTCCTTTTTTAGAAAATATTTTTTGCCTGAATGCGGATGACAGCAAGCTGGTCTAAATGACGGAACTCAAAATACGGCCTCACAGAAATTTCTTTAAAAAGATGGGATGTGGGAGTTATGGACACTATTTGGCCAACATTGATACCAGGAGGAAAAATGCTGTCATACCCTGTCGTATAAAGGTTCTCGCCCTCTGAGACATTCTCATCCGTTGACACGACATGCTCCAATTTACAGGAACCCTTTCCATCTCCAGATAAGATTCCCAGGACTTTTCCCTTCTCAGTAAAAACACTCACTCCGCAATCATTGTCTGTGATCAATTGCACACGCGCTTCTTTGAGGGCAATCGGGCCGATGACCCTTCCGACCAAATTCCCAAATTTATCCAGAACAACCATGTTCTTTTTGATCCCATCCAGAGATCCTCTGTTGATCATCACGGATTTGAAGTAGTTGCTGGCATCTATTCCTACGACCCGTGCATGCAGGATATTTTGATGCATCTCCCCGAGAAAGGCTTCGATCTCTTTCTCGTTCTTGTAATGCTCAAGAGCGTTCCGCAATAATCTGTTCTCCTGAGAGAGAGAGAATATTTCCCGTCTCATTTCCTCATTCTGATCATGGGCCTCGCGCAGAGAAAAATATTCCTTCCAGAATCCTCCGATGCCTTGAAAGAACGAAACGATCCCATGCTGGAGAGGAGAAAAAACGACAAAGACAGCCTTCTCAAAATAGTTTTCTCGTTCACCAAAGGGAACTTGGATGGATATCAGGACGATCTGCAGAAAAATGAGAATACTGAGAACAACTAGGTTTCTGTTTTTTTTAAAAAAAGAGGGCATTTAAAGATTAAATTAGAGAGATTTTTCTCAATAAATCTAAATCATCGAGCATTTTCCCCGCACCGATAACAACCGTTGTCAGGGGATCTTCTGTGATGAATACAGGCAATTGTGTCTCTTCACGGATGCGCTTGTCGATATTCTTAAGGAGAGACCCCCCACCAGTCAGGATAATGCCACGGTCTATGATATCTGCAGAGAGTTCGGGAGGTGTTTTTTCAAGTGCTACTTTAACCGCATCGATGATGGCCCCAACGATATCTTCCAGCGCCTCCCTTATCTCCTGGTCATCCACAACAATAGTCTTGGGAATACCTTCCCGCAGATCTCTTCCTTTGATGTCCATAGTGATGGGCTCATCCAAAGGGTAAGCCGAACCGATCTGCATTTTGACCTGTTCTGCTGTTCTTTCCCCGATGAGCAGGTTGTATTTCCGCTTGATATACTGAATGATGGCTTCATCCATCTCGTTTCCGGCAATACGGATGGAGTGATTGAACACGATCCCGTTCAACGAGATGACCGCGATGTCCGTTGTTCCCCCACCGATATCGACGATCATGTTCCCTGTGGGCTCAGATATGGGAAGGTCGGCACCCACAGCTGCAGTTGTGGGTTGTTCTACCAAGTACACCTCTGAGGCTTTTGCCCGCATGGCTATGTCCTTGACTGCTCGCCTCTCGACTTGTGTGACCCCCGTAGGAATACCGATAACGATCCTCGGCCTGAGCAAAAAACTCCTGTTGTTTGTAGACTTCTTTATAAAGTAATCAAGCATCTTTTCGGCAATCTCGAAGTCAGCGATAACTCCATCGCGCATGGGTTTTATGGCCAGAACGCTTTTTGGAGTCTTCCCCAACATCTCTTTTGCCCTTTTTCCCACGGCCTCCACTTTTCCCGTTTGGTGATTCACCACAACAATGGAAGGTTCCTGTACGATTATTCCTCTGCCCTTGAGATAAACAAGTGTATTCGCTGTCCCGAGGTCAATGGCAAGATCGCAGAAAAACTTTTCTTTGAGCCATTCGATAAGATTCATTCTATCTTTCTCTATCTACACGACTTATTTAACATAATTTCCGTTTCCACGCAAACTAAAAAAGATTATTTTTTTTCTTGCTTTTTATTTTTGAGAAATATATAGTCAAAAAACTCAGGGAGAATACAGAGAGGAGGTAAGAATGAGTGACCAATCCTTCAAGCCTTATGTGCCTGCCGAACAATCCATGAAAGAAATCTCTTTCAAGGCAATTCTTCTAGGAATCATCATGGCGATCGTTCTTGGCGCTGCGAATGCCTACCTCGGCCTTCTCGTCGGAATGACCGTTGCAGCCACTTTTCCGGCGGCTGTTATCGCAATGGCAGTACTGCGTCCTTTAAAAGGGACTATTCTTGAGGAAAACTTTGCAAGAACCACGGGTGCTGTCGGAGAAGCGCTGGCAGCTGGGGCCATATTTACCATCCCCGCTTTCCTGTTCACCGGTGTGTGGACAAAGTTTGACGTCGCCAAATCATCGATGCTCATGCTCGTGGGAGGCATCCTTGGAGTTTTTCTGATCATACTCGTCCGCCGCACCTTGGTCGAAGATGCCTCTCTCCCCTTTCCAGAGAGTGTCGCCTGTGCTGAGATGGTCAAAACCGGCCAGAAAGCTGGTTCGCATGCGGCATACATGTTCTGGGCAATGGGATTGGGAGGTTTTATAGAATTCTTTACGAGCGAAAACGGTATCCGTGTCATTACACCTTACGCAAGAACTGTATTCAAAATACCCGGCCTCTCTCGAATCACTTTTCTGGATAGTAACAACTTGGAAGTGGCCAAGACAGCTGAAATACGAGGAAGAATGTTCGTAGAATCTCCAGCAGCCAATGCGGCCATGATCGGTGTGGGATACATCATAGGACCTAAACTCGCCGCTTTAACCTTTTCTGGTGGAGTGCTCGGTTGGGCCTTCCTGATGCCCATCCTTCTCTTCATCAGCGGTGACCTTGGAATGATCGTGTCCGATTTTGGCGGGGATTGGACCGCAATGGCCATCTCTGCGTATGATGCTCAAATAAAACCAATCGCCGTGGGAGCCATGCTGGTAGGCGCATTCTATACTCTGTTTAAGATGAGGAAGAGCCTCATCGCCGGAATCGGCCGTTCTTTCACAGATGTCGGCAAAGCAAAATCGGGGGGAGACACGAAAACACTCAGAACCGATAAAGACCTTCCCTTTCCTTCGATCATTCTGGCAATCATCGCACTGATCATCCCCATGATCCTCCTCTACAATGTGTTCACCAAAAACATCGGTTCAGCTCTTATATCCACAATAGTGATGATCATCATGGGGCTTCTTTTTGCGGCTGTGGCCGGCTACCTCGTGGGTATTATCGGTTCCTCTTCGAATCCCATTTCTGGTTTGACTTTAACCTCGCTGCTCATCGCCGCCCTGATGATGGTGATCATGGGACAAAAAGGAGATTCGGGAATAGCCGCTGTGCTGGGAGTGGCAGCTGTTGTCTGCTGTATTGCAGGAGTAGCAGGAGATATGATCCAAGACTGGAAGGTCGGTCACATCCTTGGCGGAACGCCCTGGCGAATGCAGATCGGAGGATTGATCGGAGTTGTCGCTGCTGCTTTGACACTGACCTTCTCTTTACAGCTACTCCACAACAACATCGGGATCGGCAGCGAGACACTTCCCGCACCCCAAGCAGGATTGATGGCGGCAATGGCCAAGGGGATCGTTGGAGGAGAAATGGCCTGGCCGCTCGTGATAGCTGGGATGCTCCTGGCCGTGGCCCTCATCCTTATTGGATCTCCCTCGCCTATGCTGATCGCTGTCGGGATGTATCTGCCATTCCGTGCGACTTCATGTATTTTCCTCGGAGGCGTGATCAAGCACTTTCTCGATCGCAGTGTGGCCAAGAAAAAACCCACAGCCACGGGTAGAAAAACCGTTGAAAATACCGGCCTTCTCATTGCCTCCGGATTAATTGCCGGACAGGCGCTCATGGGAATCATCACCGCTGCTGTCAAAGGTACAGGCCTCCGACTCCCAGAAGTGTGGCACAGTGCCTGGTTGGGTCTGATCATTTTCTTCATTCTCGGGTTCATCCTGATCTATCTTCCGTACAAAAATATGATACAATCGGGTGAATTTGGAGAAGAAGCTGAAGAATAAAAAGAGATAACCTGGATTATTCACGAGTTGAGATTGCTGCAGTGGCAAGGAAGTGGCCCATGAAGCTGTAGTGAACTACCGCAAGTGGGCTACAACGAAGCCGATGTGGTGAGATCAGCTTGCCCGAAGGGTAAAAAATGTCGATTATAAATGAAAATCGCATAGGAAATTCAGTGCCCAAATGAGTATTCCGAAAAAACAATGTAACATTCTGATATTGCGTCAGTTATGATAAGTATCGACATTTTTTATGAATAATTCAGGCTAATATAAGAGTGCTTGACCTCTTCCGTATGATGTGAAAAGCAAAGTTAACAAACAGCAAGAGCTCAATCTACTGGAGCTGGTTCCGGTAAAGAACCTCAAGTGGGAAAAGAATGAAGACGGCTTGATTTGTTTGCTCAAGCCAAAATTCCAGCTTCCCTTTCTTAAAAAACACCTATTGCCCCTTCTTAAGAAACCCTACTATAAAATTAACCTCGACAAGATCGGCAGCCAATTCTGGGAAAGCTGCGATGGGGTACGTACAATGGAGGAGATCGCCGCATGCATAAAGAATGCACTTGGAGATGAGGTGGAGCCTCTCTATGAGCGGATCACTCTGTTTCTTCAAAGCCTCGAGAAGAACAAATTTATCCGATTCAAATAATTCCAATCTTTTTTGGCAAACATTTCCAAATAGAGACTTCTTTACGGATGCGATCATTTCAACTAAAATATCATTGTGATTTTGAAATGATAGATAACGAGATGACGATCCTTGAGATCTTGGTGTTCGGCCACCCGGTCCTCGCGACAAAAGCTGACGAGATAAAAAATATCGATGACGATTTATGCCGGCTAGCTAACAACATGGTTCACACTATGCATGCGGCTCCGGGTATCGGCCTGGCTGCCCCCCAGGTCAACCAGAGCGTTAGGCTCATTACAATGGACCTTTCAGTGGGAGAAAAAAACGAAAAGATCATTATCCTCGCCAATCCTGAGATCCTTGATTCCCATGGTGAGACGATTTTGGAAGAGGGCTGTCTATCCGTACCGGACATCAACGAAAAGGTCATCAGGCCAGCACACATTGTGGTGAAAGGCATCACCCTCGATGGCAACGAGAAGACCATAGAGGCAGAGGGTCTTCTGGCTCGAGTGATTTGCCATGAGATCGACCATTTGAACGGGAAGCTCTTCATCGAACATTTATCACCGCTCAAAAAGAATCTGATCAAAAAGAAACTCCGTAAGCAGTTGAGCAAGGATGCTCATACATGAGGATCGTTTTTTTCGGTAGCCCAGAATCTGCCATTCCCTCACTCCGAAAGATCTTGGAAGAAGGCCACGAAGTCAAACTCATCATCACACAACCAGACAAACCATCAGGAAGAGGAAAAAAAATCACAGCCTCTCCAGTCAAAAGGTTTGCCATTGAAAAAGGCATCCCCGTGTACCAGCCGAGGAGAATTCGAAAAGATCCAGCTGCTTTGAAAACATTGAGTGAGATCGATCCCGATCTCAATGTTGTCGTGGCATACGGTCAAATCATCCCCGCCTCGATCATCTATCTTCCCAGGCATAACTCGATCAACCTCCACTTCTCTCTTCTGCCCAAATACAGAGGGGCTTCTCCTGTTCAATGGGCCATACTGAATGGAGAAACCACTACAGGTCTGACCATCTTTGAACTCAACGAGCACATGGACGAAGGAGATATCTTGACGCAAAGGAAAACAGGGATCCATCCCTATGAAAAAGCGTTCGAGCTGGAAGAACGTCTCGCACATGAGGGAGCGGATCTTTTGGTAAAAACGATCCATCAGATAGACACACTCACTCCCCTCAAACAAGATCATGCACAGGCGACATATGCCCCCTTGATCAAAAAAGAGGATGGTCAAATCGATTGGACCAGTGAAGCTATTTCGGTTGATAGGAAAGTCAAAGCATTCTCTCCATGGCCATCGGCATTCACATATTTTAGAGGAAAGCGCATGAAAATCCTCAATGGGAGAGTTGAACCGACCGAACCAGTATCATCCATCAAACCAGGGGAAATTCGCGCTTCTAGGAAAGAAGGGCTCAGTGTGGCTTGCGGTGACGACAATATCTATGTCATAGACCGCCTACAGCCAGAAAACCGTAAAGCCATGAGCGCCCACTCTTTCTCTCTAGGAGCAAACGTCAAGCCTGGCGAATTTTTCATCTGAATCCAAAATCTAGATTTCTAAGATGATATGATAAGATGAGGCTTGTTTATCCTGTGAGATTTTATCTGGATTATTCACGAGTTGAG
>JAGLRY010000088.1 GCA_023135995.1 Candidatus Aminicenantota bacterium
AAGCTGTAGTTTACTACCGCAAGACCCGACATAACGAAGCAGATGCGGCGAGATCGACTCGCCCGTAGGGTAAAAGATGCTGACAATAAGATATAGAGTGGTTTTAGATATAAATTTGTCAGCATATTTTATGAATAATCCAGATTAGTTATCGAGGATGTAATACCAAGGATTGAGCCGTTTTCCATTGAGGCGGACTTCATAGTGGACATGGGGTCCTCTGGCTCTTCCAGTCTTGCCCACTAAACCTAGGGTATCCCCTCTTTTAACTCTCTGCCCTGGCTTGACCATGTACTTGCTCAAGTGGCAATAGATCGTCACATATCCGCTGTTGGGATGGCTGATCTTGATTGTTTTTCCCCCGATCCTGTCTGTCTGCGTGGACAGGACCAAGCCATCAGCTGTTGCCACGACAGGATTCCCATTATGGGTGGCGATGTCAACCCCAGGATGAAAGGTTCGTTTTCCTGTGAAAGGGTCGTCTCGCCAACCAAAGGGAGAAGCCCAATAGCCCTTCGTTGGAGAAATACTGGGTGTAGCGGCCAGTTCTAGCATCTGATTCTCATAAAAATTGGTAAGAGTATTGAGATTGTTTGCGATCCCATCGGCTTTTTTGTTGATATCTTCCAACCTGTTTAAGTTTATTTGATGGTTAGACTCTGGGAGACTGACTTCTTGTCCATTTTCACCTCCCCCGAGCCCGGGTTCTATTTCTATAACTTCTTGAGATTTCAATCCCGCCATCACGTTGAGTTTCTGGCGGTAACTCTCAAATACATCGATCTTTGCGTTGAGTTCATCTATGGATTTCTCATACCTATTCAGTGTCGCTTCTTGTTCTGTCTTAACCGCGCTCAATGTCTTGAATTCTTGGCGCAGGCCCCTCATCATGAAATAATCCACTAGAAAAACCACCAGAGCAATGAATAACACAGCACTAATTCCACCCAGAATCTTAATAGATTTATGAGAGAATGTGAGGGTTCTTCGCTTACCTTTATGATGAGGTATAATGATCAGCGATAAATACTTGTTTGCCATGGATTTTACCTGCTACATATCATAATAATTCACATATCGATGTCAAGTGATTTGTTCATCTCTCGGTTTTTAACCGAATATTCTCCTGGATCCAAGACACTATCTCTTTAGTCGAAGACCCCGGCAAAAACACCTTTTCGATTCCGATACTCTTCAATTTTGGGATATCCTTCTCCGGAATGATCCCTCCGGCGATCACCGTTGTCTCTGTGATACCCTTTTCCTTCATCAAATGCATGATCTTGGGAAAAAGGACGTTGTGAGCTCCAGAGAGAATGCTCAACCCGATAACATCAACATCCTCTTGAACAGCAGCATGGACGATCTCTTCTGGCGTGCGCCTCAAACCCGTATAAATGACTTCATTTCCCGCATCACGCAATGCTCGACAGATGACCTTAGCCCCTCTGTCATGTCCATCCAATCCGGGTTTAGCTATCAGGACTCTGATCCGCTTCTCCTTCATTCAGGCCTCCAGAGATGTGTTTTTGAAACCGATGTCTGCACTGGCAGGGAACATTCATCATTATGGACAGCGTCTTTATAATTCTTCTTCAATCACTTTCAGAACGAGGTCATTCTCACGAACAGGGCTTTCCACCTTCAATCCTGCCGATTCACCCTCTGCAATGGAATCTACAGGTTTGTATTCCACCTGTAGAGATTGGACTTTCTGGTAAAAATCAGTCGTATGCCCCTTAATGTGTACGGTCTCCCCCACTCGGAGTTCTCCCTTGGTTATTTCAATAACGCCAACGTTGATTTTAGAAAAATGGTGGGTAATTCTCCCTATTTTTTCCTCCATTCTTGCCTCCTGTCTGCTTATAGTTTACGTTAACAGAAACCTTATTCTTTCTCAAGTTTTCATTAGGCACATTAAGCACAGAGAACTGAACCGCCGTTCACATTCAAAAGCTCTCCGGTGATATGTCGAGCAAGATCAGAGGCCAGGAACAAGATGGGACCCGCGATATCTTCCGGAGGTGGGATGCGTTGAAGAGGGATGCTTTTCTCCACTTTTTTTCGGAAAATTTTGTCACGGAAGACATCGGCACACATATCCGTATCCACCCAACCCGGAGCCACACAGTTAACCCGAATACCGAACGGTGCCAGCTCTGCTGCAAGAGATTTTGTAAATGTGATAACCGCTCCTTTGCTGGCCGCATAATGGGAGTGATAGGCTTCTCCCCTCACACCTGCAGTTGAGGAGACATTTATGATCCATCCACTTTTTCTAGCTTTCATGGAGGGCACCACAGCATTGCACACATAGAAGATGCTATCCAAGTTAACTCTGATCGTTTCCTGCCATACCTTTTCTTCCATGTTGCCCATTTCTCCGTAAGTCCATATCCCTACATTATTCACCAAGACATCGATATGGCCCCAATTCTCGAGAATATTTTCCGCCATCTTGAGAACATCCTCTTTCTTCGAAAAATCAGCTTGATAGGCCAGACATTCTCTTTCTAGAGAACGAACCTTTTTCTGGACTTCTTCAGCTGCAGACTTCCGGCTGGAATAGGTGATGGCAACATCAGAGCCCGCTTTGGCAAACAGGATGGCTGTTTCAGCTCCAATCCCTCGTGAACCCCCAGTGATTAAAGTCTTTTTCCCCTCTAAAGAAATCATGCCCTCTCCTTTATTTGATGACTTTGTGATACCAAAACCTTCCATAGCCTGAATAATTCACGAGTCGAGGTTGCCGTAGAGGCAAGGCGCAAAGGATGCAGCTGTAG
>JAGLRY010000089.1 GCA_023135995.1 Candidatus Aminicenantota bacterium
CCACCCCACCCTAACATTAATGGATGCAAGGCGCAAAGGATGCAGCTTTAGTCAGCTACCGCAAATCCTTTGCAACGAAGCGTATACGGTGAGATCGGCTCGCCTGAAAGGCAAAAAATGTCGATAATTAATAGAAATCACATTGAAAACGGAAATGTCAAGGCGATTTACTGGAAGAATAATGTAAATATTTGATATTGCTTCTGTTGAACAAAGTATCGACATTTTTTATGAATTTAGTATTCTAGGGTGAAGTCTCCTAACTCGTGAAAAAATAAGTACCTATAGATCTCGTCTTTTTTAGGAAGCACCTTTTTTTCCATGATGGAAAAATATTCCTGGGGTGTCGGCATTTTCCCAGTCAGAGCGGCGATGGCGGCCAGCTCCGCAGACCCTAGATACACGCGCGCACCATCCCCCATCCGGTTATCAAAATTCCGCGTAGATGTGGAAATGACAGTGGCTCCCGGATGAACTCTGGCTTGATTTCCCATGCAGAGAGAGCAGCCAGGGATCTCGGTCCGGGCTCCAATACTGGCATAAATGTTGTAATAGCCCTCCCGGATCAATTGCGCCCTGTCCATCTTAGTAGGAGGTGTCAGCCAAACGCGAGTATTCAGATACCCCTCTCCTTCGAAGATCTTGCCTGCCGCACGGAAATGCCCGATGTTGGTCATACAAGAGCCGATAAATATCTCATCGATGGTATCACCAGCGACTTCAGACAGCAGCTTAACATCATCCGGATCATTGGGGCATGCCAGGATCGGTTCATGGATCTCGCTCAGGTCGATCTCGATGACCTCCGTATATTCAGCCGTCTCGTCCCTTAGAAAAAGATAGGGATCGTCCACCCATCCCTGGCAGGCCTTGATCCGACGTCTTAACACGTCGGGATCTTTGTACTCCTCCACGATCATTTTTTCCATCAACGCAATATTACTTTTTAAATAATCTGCTACACTTTTCTCAGAGATGCCGATCGTGCCACTGGCTGCCGATCGCTCTGCTGTGGCATCCGTAAGTTCAAAGGCCTGTTCTACCGGAAGGTCGGGCAAGCCCTCCATCTCAAGAATGCGCCCGTTAAAAACGTTCTTTTTGCCCTCTTTGGCAACAGTCAGGAGACCTTTCTGAATGGCAAAATAAGGAATGGCATTAACCACATCCCTGAGAGTGATCCCAGGATTGAGTTGCCCTATGAATTTTACTAACACAGACTCAGGCATGGCAAGAGGCATCGTCCCGAGTGTACCGGCAAATGCCACAAGACCAGAACCCGCAGGAAAACTCAAACCGATGGGAAACCGGGTGTGAGAATCCCCCCCTGTCCCCATGGTGTCCGGCACAAGAAAATGATTCAACCAGCTGTGGATCACGCCATCGCCAGGCTTGAGAGCGAGACCTTTAAGGTCAACTATAAATTTAGCTAAGGATTTATGCATTTTCACATCTGCCAGCTTGGGATAGGGAGCTGTATGACAGAAGGTCTGTAAGAAAAGCTCGGACTGGAACTTCATGCAGGCGAGTTCTTTCAGCTCATCCGCAGTCATCGGACCCGTTGTGTCCTGGGAAGCCACAGTCGTCATCTTCGGCTCACACGCAGAACCGGGCAGTACGCCCTCCACTCCGCATGCCTTTCCGACAATTTTTTGGGCCAATGTGTACCCTTGTCCATCTTTGGGACGGGGATTCTCTATCCTTGTGAAAAAATCCGCTTCTGGCATGTCGAGCGCTTGCCGGGCTTTTGCCGTCAGGGCACACCCGATCATCAAGAACAGACGGCCTCCCGCACGATATTCATCTTGAAGAGTTGCCGGTTCCAATTCAAACGCGGCCAATGTCTCTCCCTTTTCATCAGTGATTGTCTCTGCCAAACTATCAAGGAGAACAACATCACCGGTTCTCAGATGTGTGACATCACACATGATCGGCAAGCCCCCTGAATCCTCGACTGTATTGAAAAAGATCGGGGCAATGAGCCCGCCGAGCACCACTCCGGCGCGCCGTTTATTGGGGACATAGGGAATATCCTCGCCAATGTGCCACATCAAGGAATTTGTTGCGGATTTTCGTGAGGACCCAGTACCGACAACATCACCAACAAAAACGACCTGATGTCCCTCATCGCGGAATTGTCTTATGGTTTCTATTCCTGCGGAAAACCGTGTTTCCCCCATGGATAGTGCATGTAGAGGAATATCCGGTCGGCTCCACGCATGTTTAGCCGGAGAAAAATCATCGGTGTTTGTTTCCCCGTCGACTTTATAGACCTTGAGTTTCAGTTTTTCAGGAAATTCGGGTTTGGAGAGGAACCACTCCCCCTTGGCCCAAGACTCAAGAACATCCTTCGCGAAAGAGTTGTCTCTGGCCATGTCTAACACTTTGTCGAAGGCATTATATACGAGTATCGTTCCCTTCAAAGCTCGGGCTGCTTGTGGAGCCAGTTCTACATCTTTGAGAAGAGTGATCAAAGTTTCAACATTAAAACCTCCGAGCATGGTGCCGAGCAACTCCACAGCGCCCTTTTTATCCAAGACTGGAGATGACACTCTCCCAGTGGCCAATGCACTGAGCCACTCGGCTTTAACTTTGGCTGCAGGGTCAACTCCTGGGGGGATCCTGTTCTTGAGGAGATCGAGAAAAAGGGCTTCTTTCCCCA
>JAGLRY010000009.1 GCA_023135995.1 Candidatus Aminicenantota bacterium
TTTTATGATGAGTCCAACGGAGGAGTAACACTATCTGGGGGAGAGCCACTGCTCCAGCTGGATTTTCTTGACAACCTTCTGAATGAGCTGAGATCCAGAAGCATGCACGTCACCTTGGACACATCGGGATATGCCCCCTTTGAAGATTTTGAGAGGGTCTCTGATAGAGTCGATCTGTTCCTCTACGACTTGAAGATGATGGATGAGATCAAACATGAAGAGTACACGGGAGTGTCCAATGCCATCATTCTCCAAAATTTGAAGGGATTGGTGTCCGCCAAAAAACCTGTGGAGATCCGTATTCCCCTGGTATGCGATGTCAATGATGATGAATCCAACATTCGAGAGACAGTCCGCTATCTCAATGATCTAGAGACTGTCCGGAGAGTGAGTCTTTTGCCCTATCACAAAGGAGGGTGCGAAAAATATATCCGATTGAGGAAGGGAGAGAGGCTTAAAAATTTCAAGCCACCATCCAAGGATAGGATCAGACAGATCAAACAAACCTTCTTAGAAGCAGGATTTAAAGTGAGAGTTGGAGGCTAGACATGAATGAGAGGATCAAGAAACTTAGAGAACAGAGCTTAATAATGAAACCTTACATCTCTCCGGAAAGAGCAAAACTCATAACGGAATTCTACAAAAATCCCAAACGTGATACCGTGTCTTCTCCGGTGAGACGTGCTCTTGCCTTTAAGCATCTGCTCGAAAAGAAGAAGATTTGTTTCAATGAGGGTGAGCTGATTGTGGGAGAGAGAGGCCCAGGACCAAAGGCAACGCCAACTTATCCTGAGATTACTGCCCATAGTTTGAAGGATCTGAATATCCTGAATTCTCGAGAAAAAACGGCCTTCGATGTTGATAACACCACAAAAAAGCTCTACAGAGAAGAGATTATTCCCTATTGGAAGGGTCGATCTATTCGGGACAGAATCTTTGAGGAAATGTCGGAAAAATGGAAGGATGCCTACGAAGCAGGAATCTTCACGGAATTTATGGAACAGAGAGCCCCCGGACATACGGTCTTGGATGGCAAAATATATAAAAAAGGCTTTTTAGAGTTCAAGATGGACATTGAGGCGATAATGATCCAACTGGATTTTCTCAATGATCCTGCAGCTTACGGAAAAAGGGAAGAATTGAAGGCCATGTCCATCTGTGTGGATGCTCTTATCGCCTATGCCAAGCGGCATGCAGAGGAAGCCAGGCGTTTGGTGGAGAAGGAAAAAGATCCCAAAAGGAAAGAGGAACTGCAAAAAATTGCCCGTATTTGTAATCATGTTCCTGCTCGAGCTCCAAGAAATTTCTGGGAAGCGCTCCAGTATTATTGGTTTGTCCACCTGGGAGTCATCACTGAACTCAACACCTGGGATTCCTTCAATCCCGGCAGGTTGGACCAACATCTCTTTCCATTCTACAGAAAGGAGCTCAAGCGGGGATCGCTCAGCAAAGAGAGGGCTTCAGAGCTTCTACAGGCCTTCTGGATCAAATTCAACAACCAGCCTGCCCCCCCCAAAGTAGGCGTCACCGCCGAGGAAAGTGGAACTTACACGGATTTTGCTCTGATCAACACGGGAGGAGTCAATGAAGATGGTTCAAACGCTGTCAATGATCTCTCCTATCTCATCCTTGATGTGATCGAAGAGATGCGCATCTTGCAGCCGAGTTCGATGGTTCAGATCAGCAAAAAAACTCCTGACAGTTTCTTGAAAAGAGCGCTCAAGATACTTAAGACCGGATTTGGCCAGCCTTCCATTTTCAACACCGATGCCATCATTCAAGAGCTGGTGAGGCAAGGGAAAACGATTGAAGACGCCCGTAATGGGGGGGCAAGCGGATGTGTGGAGACGGGGGCGTTTGGTAAGGAAAACTATAACCTGACAGGGTATTTTAACCTCACAAAGATCTTTGAGGTCACTCTCAACAATGGGGTGGACCCAAAAACAAAGAAAAAGATAGGCCTTACCACTGGAAATCCTGCCAAGTTTTCGGATTTTGACGAGTTGTTCAATGCCTACAAGAGACAAATCAAACATTTTGTGGACATAAAGATCGAGGGGAATAATATCATCGAGCGCCTGTATGCGGAATATTTACCCACACCGTTCCTGTCCCTTCTCATTGATGATTGTATCGCCAAGGGAAAGGATTACCATGATGGGGGAGCGCGTTATAACACATCCTACATCCAGGGAGTAGGTTTGGGGAGTATGACAGATATTTTAGCTTCTGTGAAATACAATATCTTTGATAAAAAACACATCTCCATAAAAGAGCTTCTTTCGGCCTTGAAAAGGGATTATCGTGGGTATGAACCTTTGAGGCAGAGGTTTCTGAACAAGACGCCCAAGTACGGCAATGACGACGACTATGCGGATGGGATCATGCGGATGATATTCGAAGCATATTATGAGGCCGTCAACGGAAGACCCAACACGAAGGGAGGATTTTACCGCATAAACCTCTTGCCTACAACAGTCCATGTCTATTTTGGGAAGGTTGTTGGGGCTACTCCAGATGGGAGAAAAGCGGGAGAGCCGCTATCCGAAGGGGTTTCTCCAGTGCAGGGTTCAGACAGGCAGGGCCCCACAGCCGTCATAAAATCTGTCGCCAAGATGGACCATCTCCGGACAGGGGGTACGCTCCTCAACCAAAAATTCACTCCCCATCTTCTATCCGATGAATCCGGGATAGACAAACTCGCTCATTTGATCCGGTCCTATTTCAAGCTGGATGGCCACCATATCCAGCTTAATGTCGTCAGTGTTGACACTCTGAAAGAGGCACAGAGAAATCCTGCGAAATACCGCGACCTGATCGTCCGTGTGGCCGGATACAGCGATTATTATGTCGACCTGAGCTCCGAACTTCAAGACGAGATCATGCGGCGCACAGAACACCAATCCTTTTAGCCTGAATTATTCATAAAAGCTGCCGACAGATTCATTCAAAAACCAAAATATTAAAATATTATCGGCACTTTTTCCCAAAGGCGAGCCGGGGTTAGG
>JAGLRY010000090.1 GCA_023135995.1 Candidatus Aminicenantota bacterium
GATCTATTCGAATCCCTCCAGCTTTTCCTCCGCCTCGACAATATTCTCAACGCTGATTACGAAACTATCAAGGGCTACGGGACTGCAGAATTTTCCGTCTATGGAGGAGTAAAGGCCAATTTTTAGTATTTCCTCTATTGAAAAATCTGTAACCATGTTCAGTGCCCAATTTGACATTTTAACCAACGTTCTGTATCTTTATATCTAATTAGGGAAAGATGATAAATAAGCAGCGGAGAGGCCTCAATCTTATCTTTCTCTTTATTTTCCTGGCTGTTACACTCTTCATCAACTTTGGTCATACTGAACACACCCTCACATCCCAAGAAGACTGCCCTGCCTGCCATTTCCTGAACTCCACCTTCACCACCTGCCAGATCAATTTTTTCCACCTCCCGCCTCCTTCCATCACAGGAGTCTTAAAAGCTTTCTATTTCTTCAATTATACATACATCGTATTAATCGCTCCCTCCTCAAGGTCTCCTCCCGAAGTTTAATTTTTCCATCTCTCTGGTCAAATCTTTTTTGTTACTCAAGACTGTTCAACACTAAAAGACCGATCAGAGATAATCCGAACGAACTTCAGGAGGAAAAAATGAAAAATAGACTATCAACATTATCCATTACTATTTTAAGTCTTGTTTTTGTCATACATCTTAAAGCTCAAGAACCCGCAACAACATCTTCAAAAATCCAAACGGGAAACGTCAAGTTCTTGAAACTTTCCGGAATCGTCAAAAGTTATGAAGGCGATCCCATAAAAGGCGCGGTTATTTTAATACCGGAAATCGGCAAATCATCAGAATCCGATGGAACGGGAGCCTTCGAATTCCTTGCGATTCCACCTGGGAAATATCATCTCGAGGTTTTTGCAGATGGATACATGGACTTCATTTCAGATGTGTTCGGCCTCGAAGGCAGTAAAAAAACATTCAAAATTACTCTCTTGAAAAAACTCTCTGAAGAAATCGTCGTCACCGCCACCCGCACAAAAAAGCTTTATGCGGAAGTGCCGGTAAGAACCGAAGTGATCACGGCCAGGGATATCGAGCAAATGCAGGCCTCCCAACTGGCGGAAGCTCTTGCGCTCACCACTGGCGTCAGAGTCGAGTCCAACTGTCAGAACTGCAATTTCACCCAGGTCCGTATTAACGGCATGGAGGGAAAGTACTCTCAGATCCTCATCGATAACTCTCCAATTTTCAGCTCGATGATCGGCGTTTACGGTCTGGAGCAAATCCCTGCCGAAATGTTGAACAGGATCGAAGTCGTTAAAGGAGGTGGCTCAGCTCTTTACGGCGGTAGTGCCGTTGCTGGTGTGATCAATGTTTTGACTAAAGAGCCGATGGAAAACGGCACCTGGCTCAAACTGCATCAGGAATTCACATTGGGCGAACCTTCAACCAATTTTGGATTCCGGAGCAGCCTTGTGAGCAAGGACCAAAACACAAAAGCGTTCCTCTTTGCCAACTACAAAAACCGACAACCTGTGGATATCAGCGGAGATGACATGTCTGAAATCGGGAAAATGAGAAGCACAAGCTTTGGAGTGAACTTCTTCAGAACCTTCTCCGAAATCGGCGGCAAGCTCAAACTGAGCTTTTTCAGAATCACAGAAGATCGACGGGGTGGAAACAAATTCGACTTACCCCCCCATGAGGCCGATATCGCCGAAGCCATAGATTCGGATCTCAACAGCCTCTCTGCAGATTGGAATCATTATATCACCCGAAGACTCTATTACAACCTTTCCGCGTCCTATGTGGATGCCGACAGAAAATCCTATTACGGTTCTGGACAGGATCCCAACGCTTACGGAACGACAAAAAACCCAGTCTTGTTCTTGAATGGGCAGATGAATTACCAGACCGGTGGCCACGTCATATCGACCGGGTTGCAATACAAAGGAGAAAAAATTAAGGACGAAGCGCTCGGATATGGAAGGGTGATCAACGATCACTACAGAGAGCTGGGTTTTTTCCTTCAGGACGACATCAAGTTTAACAAGACCTTTTTTCTCCTGGCAGGCTTAAGAATCAGCAAGCATTCTCTGATCGAAAATTACATCTTCAATCCCAGGATGAGTCTCCTTGTCAACCTTGTGAAAGACCTGAGCTGGAGGACTTCTGTCTCTACAGGATTCAGAGCTCCTCAAGTCTTTGACGAGGACCTCCACATCACCCAGGTCGGGGGCGAGGGCACGATCATAGAAAATTCTCCTGACCTCAAGGAAGAATCCTCTTACAGCCTAAGTACTGGTCTCGACTATGGGAGGGAGTTCGGAAACAACACTCTGCAATTGAGCATCGAGGGCTTCTATACGCTTCTTAAAGACACCTTTGTTCTGCAAAAAAAAGAGTTTGATCCCAGAGAAAATGCACTTGTTTTTGAAAGGATCAATGGGTCGAATGCTAGAGTTTATGGAGTTTCCGTTGATCTAGGCTACAGAATCGGGTTAGCTTTTTCTCTAAATACCGGCTGGACATTTCAGCGCAGTCTTCTTGATGAGCCAGAGCCAGATTTCGGTTCCAATGAATTTTTCCGGACACCTGACTCCTATGGATATGTGAGTCTACACTACGAAAACGAAAGAATCGTCGACGCGGATATTTCTCTTGAATACACAGGAAACATGAAAGTTCCCCATTATGCCGGTTACATCGAAGAAGACAGGCTTGAAACCACCGAAACTTTTTTGGTCCTCAATGCAAAACTCACAAGGTCCATTGCTCTAACTCAAAATAATAAATTAGGCCTCTTTGTGGGCATCTTCAACATCATTGACTCTTACCAGAAGGACCTGGATCAAGGGATATTCAGGGATGCCGGTTATATCTACGGTCCCACAAAACCACGGTCATACTATGCAGGATTCGAATTCTCATTCTAAAGGAAACCAGGTAAAAACGAGCGCCCTGCTGCCTCTTACCAAATCCCCTGGGATGGTGTATTATAGTGTCTTTTATAGGGTTCTAAAACATGCATCTGAAACAGATTTTGAAAGGATTTCTTGTTTTCCTGCTTTGTATCCAATCGAATTTGACCGATCTCTGGTCTTTCTCGTCTTCTGTGTTTTCCTGCCCGGCTATAGACAATTTTGCCCAGGACATGATTGATCCTTTAAAAATACTAAAAAATTATTTTACCAACAACGGCTATAAGACGGGGACAATCAAAATCCCGGAACTGGGGATCCTTGTAGAACTCAAAAAAAGCCAGTTTTATCGAAAAGAAGACGATGTTAAGGATGTTTACTCCCGGATAAATGAAATACGAACCCATTTCGGACTTCAAGGACCTCATTCCGATGATTCTAATGGGAACGGCTGGTGTGGGGTGTTGCGTGCACACTGCTTCGAACAAAAGGCGTTTGCCTATGTTGTTTTGGTAAAAAAAGACTTGAACGACGCCAGCTGGAGTTACACGACAGGCCACGAAAACGGACATTTTTTGTGGTACATCAACAGTCAAGAATCGATCTATAAAAAATTCACAAATCCAGAATTTGTAAAATCCCGCGTTCAGACGAATGGAGATTTCGCCGTTCTGTGCGGATGGATAGCCCTAAAGATGGATGATTATTCTCTGGATGAATGCTTCATAATAAACAGCAGAGACAAAGCACAGGAAAAAAACGTTGAGCGGATAAAAAATCTTGTCAGAGAATATTTTCCCGATAAAAATTAACCTGGATTATTCACGAGCCAACTCAACCTAACATTAAGGTGGCGGCGAGGAAGTGGCCCAGGTGAGACCAGCGGGTAGGTTGGGTCGGCGCCCGAAGGGTAAAAAATGTCGATTATGAATTATTGGGACATTGAGAACAGAGCTGCCAGAGTGATTTCTAGGAAAAACAGAGTAAAGTTCTTATATTACTTTAGTTGTAATAAGTATCGACATTTTTTATGAATAATTCAGGCCAACCACTCAAGCATAATGAAGTTGACTTTATCCGGTTCCTTCTCCTATAGTAATGGGAAGAGTCCATATGAATATTGCAGTTAGGAAGAATTTTCATTTCATTTTTCTCTTTGTTTTTATCGCAGCCTCCCAATCCATTCATTTTTCTCATACAGAAAAATACATTCATTCGACTGACACCTGTGTGGCATGCCATTTTCAGAATTCCCCACTTGTCACAAGTCAGATAAATTTTTCCTGTCTTCCCCCGCTTTTTTTATCGGGAATGTTAAGGATTATTAAACCCTGCCGGTACAACTATCTGAGTTATATAGATTCTGCCTCCCGTTCTCCTCCATACATTTAAACCATTCTCCCCCCATAACAATTCTGTCCAATGAAATTGTATCTTCCAGACTACGAGGAGGTCAGATGAAGAGAAGAGTAGCGCCACTTTTAATATCCGTTTTGCTCGGAATGGGTTGTCTCTGGAGCCAAACTGCAGAAGACAATGCCTTCACTCTAGAGAAGTGTGTATCTACAGCCCTTCAGCAAAATCCGCTTATCCTATCCTCATTACAACACTACCAAGCGTCTCTTGCTCGGATCCACCAGGCTAAAGCTTTTGCTCAACCATCCCTCAACTACGATTCCGATCTTCAGCCATCGTTTTTTAACTTTAAGAATGCAGGAGAAACATACTTGGGTCTGAGTCAGCCCTTCGAGTTTCCGGGCAAACAATCGGTTAGGGGAAAAATTGCCTCTAAAGAATCGGACGAACTCCTCGCGGAAATCGATCTCTTGAAACTTGATCTGACTTTTCAGGTGAAACAGGCCTTCTACGGTCTTCTTCTTGCTCAAGAAAAGCTGACATATGCCCAGCGGAATCAGGAGCTTGCCCAGGATTTCCTCAACAAAGCAGAACTCAAACATGAGGCCGGCGATGTGGCGCAGGTGGAAGTGTTGAGAGCCAAAGTCGAGGCCGCAACAGCAGCGAACGAAGTACGTGCTGTCGCCAACGATGTCAGGCTGGCGAAAGCCACGCTGAATTATCTCCTCTTCCGGAAAAAATATGCGCCCATAGAGATCGTCGGAAATCTGAAGCAGGATTCCATCAAGCTGGACTTCGACCTCCTGCTTCAGAGAGCCCTCATCACACGTCCTGAAATGAGGAAAATCGCTCTTTCGTTGGAGAGAGAACACCTTCAGAAAAAATCAGCCACCATGAGCTACTTGCCAGATCTCGAACTAGGAATTAATCGTCATCGCGTCGAAGGAGAGGGTTCTTGGTGGGATGTGACGTTATCCATGCCCATCCCTCTTTTTTTCTGGCAGCCCAAAAAAGGAGAGATCGCCGAAGCCGAAGCCAACATCAATGCCATCCAAAAAGAGGCGGACCACATCAAAAACACCATCAATCTTGAGGTGGAAGAGGCCTACATGAACGCGATCACAGCTGAAAACCAGATTCAGCTTTACGAGACAGAAATTCTCAGTCAAGCAGAAGAGGTCTACAACATGTTTCTATTCAGCTATCAAGAAGGAGAGATCGGCAGCATCGAGCTCATCGCTGCCCGAAGGACACTTCTTGAATCTGCGCGGTCTTATGCTGATGCTCTTTTCAATTACGAGGCTGCCGTGGCAGCTCTGGAGAGATCCATCGGACAGACTCTGGAAGGAGAACGCCAATGAAAAAAAAATATAAACATCGATTCTTGTATCTGATCCTTATTCTTTCTCTTACGGGATTTGGGCTCACCTGTGGAAAACACAGAGAGACAGACAAATATGAAGAGACAGAAATCGCCCAAAGTGAACCCGGTGCCAAGCGAAATCTCACGCAGCCTCCTGGCCAGCAGAGATTGGGTAAAAGAGGCCAACAAGCTGTAGGAAGAGGCGTGGGCCGAAGAGGACTCGGCAGAGTAACCAGGAATTGGGGCCCCTCGGATGTAATCGAATTGACCGATGAAGAAAAAGGTGCCATAGAGATTGAAACCGTCAGAGCAGCCTATATGCCACTCAAATCCAAACTTGCAGCTATGGGAAAAGTCCTTGAACATCCCTACAGAATGGCCATAGTCAGCTACGCCTTTCCTGCACGGATCTCCCAGATTCACGCACGCATCGGGGATTGGGTAAAAAAAGGGCAAAAACTCGTCACGCTCCAGAGTGAAGAAGTGGGTAACGCCAAGTCGGATTTCTACAAAGCTCAGGCGGATTACGAATTGGCCAAAGTCAATTATGAAAGACAGAATAGGCTTTTTGACCGGGGAGTCGGCGCGCAGAAGGACTATCTGTCCTCAGCAGCGGATTTCAAGGTTGCGGAGGCCAATCTCAATGCCGCAGAGAAAAAACTCCATGTTCTGGGATTCAGCGAAGAAGAGGTCAAGGTCATCGCCGAAACGCATCAGATCAGCCCTATCATTACGCTGTATGCTCCCATCGGTGGAAAAATCACAATAAACAATGCTGTCCTCGGCGCGATGATCAACCAGGAAACGGAAATCCTGACAGTCATGGATCCTACAATTCTCTGCATCGATGCGGAAATATACGAAAAAGATATCGCCAAAATAAGGGACAAACAACAAGTGGAAGTTAATGTCCCTGCCTACCCAGGAGATCACTTCACCGCTGAAGTCTGCTTCATCAGCGATGTTCTGAACGAAGAAACTCGAACGATCACCGTCCGCTCAGAGGTCAACAATGCAGACTACAAACTCAAGCCCGGGATGTTTGCCGATATACGGATTCTTTTAAACCATCAGACTAAGGCACTCGTCCTCCCCAAAGAGGCGATCCTCGATGATGGAGATGACAAAATTGTCTTCATCACAAAAGTCGGTAAATATTATCCTCAAATCGTCGAAGTGGGAGCGAGTGAAGATTCTCTCGTCGAAATTCTCAGAGGTATTCAAGAAGGAGACGAGATCGTAACCAAAGGCAATTTCCAGCTCAAATCCAAACTCTATGACGAGATTTTAAAGAAAGGGCATGTCCATTAGTCTGTAGGGATGGACACTTGCAGTGAGTTTTATCCAACAACGCAACTGGAGAAGTCATAATGATAGATAAACTGATTGAGTATGCGTTAAAACACAG
>JAGLRY010000091.1 GCA_023135995.1 Candidatus Aminicenantota bacterium
CTTGTCAACATCATCACTGAAAATCCCGGGATGGCCGCAGAAGATGTGGAAAGACTCATCACTTTCCCCCTCGAAAGCCTCCTCAACGGTGCACCGCATGTGACCCGGGTCAGGTCGGAGTCAGCCACAGGCGATTCCGTCGTCACTGTGGAATTCGATTGGGGCATGGATATTTACTTGGCCCGTCAAATCGTCTCCAGCAAACTGGAGCTGATCTCTGGCCGGCTTCCCATTGGTACGACACAGCCAATCCTAGGGCCGGTTTCTTCGAGAATGGGCGAAATCTTTGAATTTGCGGTCATCGGTGAAGAGACCGATCCCATGGAACTCCGGTCTATAGCAGATTGGACCATTCGCTACAGGCTTCAGGGAGTCGAAGGAGTATCTTTCGTTATTAACCTTGGTGGTTTCATAAAACAATTCCAGGTCTATCTCAAACCCGAAATGCTCAAAAACTATGACGTCACGATCAACGAAGTTAAAGAAGCCATCGAGAACAGCAACCGCAATTTCTCCGGCGGTATTATCATGAAAGGCTCCCAGGAAACGCTCATCAAAGGAGTCGGGCGCCTCGAAACGATCGACCACATCCAGAACACGGTCATCACATCCCGGAGCAACGTACCCGTCTATGTGAAGGATGTCGCCGATGTCAAAATCGGGCCAAAGTTTAGACGAGAATCGGGCAGCCATAATGGAAAGGAATCCGTTTATGTGACGATAGAAAAACAGTACGGTGGCGACACCTTGATAGCCATCGCAAACGTCAAGCAGACTCTAGCTCAGATCGCAGAAGATCTCCCCGAAAGAATAAATATTAAGTCATTCTACGATCAATCCATCCTCATTATTAAATCTATCGAACACGTGGAGACATCTATCCTCGAAGGCACTTTCCTGATCATTCTGGTCATGATGTTTTTCATGTGGAACCTCAGGAGTTCATTCATCGCTTCCTTAACGATCCCCTTTTCCATACTGATCGCGCTGGTCCTGATGGATCTGTTCGGGATCAAGCTGACTGTCATGTCCATAGGAGGATTAGCGATCGGCATCGGAAAAGTGGCCAACGGCTCGATCCTCATGGTCGAGAACATCTACCGGGTGCTTCGCGAAAAAAAGGGCCAAGCGTCCACTCTGGAACTCACCTCGGAGGCTGCAAAAGATGTCGGGAAGCATCTTTTTTCCGCGAACCTGATCATAATTCTTGTCTTTATTCCCCTCCTCACACTTCAGGGCATTGAAGGTGCCATGTTCCGCCCGACAGCATTCGCTGTTGTTGCAGCTTTGTTCGGCTCACTCATCCTCAACCTCACTCTCAAGCCGGTTCTGGCATCTGTCTTCCTGACCGAAAAACACATTAAAGAAAAAAGAAATCCTGTCACAGAATTCCTCATACCAAAGTATCGTACGATTCTTGAAGGAGCGCTAAAACATAAAAAAGTGATACTGGCAATTTTTCTGACCCTACTCATAGGGGCTGGAATTTCTTATAGCTTTCTGGGTAAAGAATTTGTTCCCCCATTGGATGAAGGAGCCATCATGGCTTCCACTGTTATGCTTCCCGAAACATCGCTGGAAGAATCCATCAATATGGGCAGCCGCATCGAAAATATTTTCCTCGCTTTTCCAGAGGTCATATCCGTTTCGCGAACAACGGGTACAGCGGAGGCCTCTGAACATGTACACCCTGTCAACCACAGCCACTACAACATAGAGCTCCTTCCCATAGAAAAGCGGAAGCGAGGGTTTGATGAGATCACTCAGGCCATGAGGCAGGAACTGGACAAGATACCGGGAATCGCCTACATTTTCGAGCAACCTATTGCCAATAAGCTGGCAGAGATGCTGACCGGAGTTGAGGGAGAGTTATCCGTGAAGCTTTTTGGACAGGATTTGGACACCCTCAACTACTATATCGAAGATATCCATAATGTCCTCGCTGATATTGAGGGCGTAGCCGATTTACAGATCGAACAGACGTCAGGAATTCCTCAATTGGTTATCAAGGTGGATAGAGTAAAACTCGCCCGCTTCGGCATTTCTGTGAGCGATGTGGCCGATATCATCGAAACAGCGCTGAACGGGATCGAAGTCACCGATGTCTACGAAAAAGACAGAATCACTTCTGTCCTCATCCGTCTCCCTGAAAAATACCGAAACGATGAAGATGCGGTGAAAGAACTCCTGGTCGATGCGCCGAACGGGGAAAGGATACCGCTCTCCCAACTTACAGAAATATACAGAAGTGAAGGACCCCAGACTATTTTTCGAGAGAACCTCATGCGGCGGAAAATCATCCTCTGCAACCTTGTTAACCGCGACATCGTCAGCTTTGTCAAGGAGGCCCAGCAGAAAATAGAGGAGGAGATCGATTTTCCCCCCGGATACTTCATTACTTTTGGCGGTCAGTTCGAAAGCCAACAGAGGGCCATGAAGCATCTGACCATGCTCATGTTCCTCATCATCCTGATCATTTTTGTCATCCTTTTCTCTTCTTTTGGCTCGCTCTGGCAGGCTTTCCTCATCATCCTGAACATCCCCACAACACTTATCGGAGGGATTTTGGGATTATTGATCGCTGGTCAAACCATGAATGTATCATCAACGATCGGGCTTATTGCTCTGTTCGGAATTTGCGTCCAGAACGATGTCATCCTCGTGGCCAAAATCAACGATTTCCGAAAACAGGGACTCTCTCTCAGGGATTCTGTCATGGAAGGGGCGATAACAAAATTTAGGCCGATCATTATGACGGACTTGGTGATGATCGTGGCCGTGCTGCCCATGGCCTTGATCGTAACCACAGGCTCAGAACTCCATAGGCCTCTCGCTGTAGTCTACATCGGCGGGTTCTTCTTCGCAATATTGCTCCGGCTGATCGTAGTTCCTCTTCTTTATGAGACTCTAGGAAAAATGGCACAAAAATTTCAAAAAACTTGAGAATTTCATCTTATAGATGATCGATCAGAATCTTTATCCCTATAAGGATAAGGACAGATCCACCCAAAAGTTCAGCCCATTTCCCTGCAATCTGGCCTATGATGGGTCCCAATTTTGTCCCCAGGACTGTCATTAAAAAAGCAACAACTCCGATAAGAACAGCCGGATAAAGAATCCCCTCACCAAGTGCCGCAAAAGTCAAACCCATGGCGAAGGCATCGATACTGGTCGCTATAGATAATAAGAGCAGGGACCAACCTTTTGTTGGATCATGTCTTTTTTGTTTCCGCTCTTTCTGTGGTTTCAAAGACTCACGGATCATCCGGCAACCGATGAGAAGGAGCAAGCCAAAAGCCACCCAGTGATCGAATGCCTGTACAAGCGAGAGAATTCTCGTACCCGCCCACCATCCAATAATCGGCATCAGAAATTGAAAGAAAGAAAAGGACAAAGCCAGTCGGAGTGTTTGTTTCAGACTTATTCCCCGAGGTCTTAGACTTAGGGCGACCGAAACCGCAAAGGCATCCAGGGCTAAGGCCAGGGCTACTGTTAAAATGAGAATAACACTCATATGTTCCGCCTGGACTTAACTTGTGGGCCGCTATCGCTCCCAAAATATGACAGCACAAAAACAGACACAAAAGATTTAGCGGAAAATACATATCCTGCTGCAGATTTTTGCTCTCGTCTCATAAGATCTATTTGTATCTTTGCAAATATTCAAAGGCAAGGCCGGTCATGAGCCACTTCCTTGCCGCTACTATAACTTCGGTCCGTGAACAATCCATCTTCCACCTGAATTTTTCATAAAAGCTGCTGCCAAATTTATACTCTAAAATCACTCAATAAAGCAATGTGATTCATGCCATCACGGTTTTGGAGATGCTTCCTTTTCGGTCTTGGATATTGACAAAAAATCCATAAACTGTAACCATAGCTTTAACCTTAAAACA
>JAGLRY010000092.1 GCA_023135995.1 Candidatus Aminicenantota bacterium
CCCCTGCTGTCACTGCTTCTGCTTTGGGTAGAGCTTGTTCCAATTTTTGCTCGAGATCATTTTTTATCTCTTCCTTAATTTTTTTAATGGCTCTTTCGATGTCGGCCTTGTTTTTTTGGCGCACCTCATAGATATATTCCCGCAGCTTGTAATCGTGATAATCATCAGCTTCCTTTTTTTGTGCATCCGAATTAGGCGGGGCTTCACTTTGTTCTTTGTGATTATCAGCATCTTTGCGTAATTCGGTGGCGATCTGTTTCAATTCCTTATATTCTTCGAGGATCTCTCTAATGTTGGCCTTCATAGCTAATTTTGTTCTTTTGTAAAGGAAAAACATAACAACCAAAAGTCCTACTGCGATGAGCAAAAAGATGTAATCTACTATTAATATATTCATGATGCCACCCTTGTTTCTATTTTAGTCTATACCAATGAAAATATTTTGAAAAGAATTTTTTAAAATGAGAATCCATCGATATGAAAAAGGGGACAGTCCCCTTTTCCCATCACATTTCTTGACAGTCTCTCCAAGTACCAAAACTAGAATCCTCCAGCTATTTCTTGTAAGATATGAAACAATGGATTCGAAAAAAATCGCAGGGATTGCCTTTATTGTATTCATTTGGATCTGTATTGCGTGGCTGCTCTTCCCATTGATCACCCTGGATTCGGTAAACATGATCAACGCAAAGCAGTATCTCTACAGGTCTGCCATCGGCATCGGCCTGATGATCATCCTCTTTGGCAAGACTATATTCGATCTCCTGTTTCCGCAAGCCACTAACAGAAGAATCCCCGTGATCAATGCAGTATTTCTGATCATCTATTCTTTTCTTATGGTCGGAGGAATTATTTTTATGGTTACCCGATTGATCTTGCTCTACATCCGAAACCAGGATGATGGCATGCCATCCTATTTCTGACCGATCAAACGCACTTTTGAACAAAAGATGTGAGAAATACGTAAGTATTAGAAAGACGCAAAAGAAAAAATATGTTTTTTTCTTGCTTAAACACATTTCATTCCAAAGAGGAGGCTTACTCATGAGAAAAACTTCACGGTATTTTGTTATTTTATGGGCTCTGGTTTTCATCTTCCCATATGTATCGGCAGCCGGCGATACCCAATCCCTGGAAGGTCACTGGGAGGGATCTATCGATATTCCTGGGATGACAATGGATGTCAACATCGACTTCAAGGCGAAGGAGGACGGATCTTGGGATGGAGACATTTCCATTCCCGTCCAAAAAGCCAAAGACCTTCCGCTCATTGACATCAACGTGGTTGAGAATCAAGTGAGCTTTGTCATTTCCGGAGTCCCGGGCGATCCGACATTTAAAGGGACGCTCAGCGAGGATGGGACGAAAATAACCGGCGATTTCACCCAGAATAAGCAAACATTTCCGTTCACGCTCAGCCGTGAAGCCAGCCCTGTCATCAAGGCCAAAGACGCTATTGCTGATTTTGATACGATCGTCGAAAAAGGACTGAAAAGCCTGAATAATCCTGGCGTAGCCGTTGCCATCGTCAAAGACGACGAAGTCATTTTCGCAAAAGGATTCGGTTACCGAGATGTGGAGAATAAAGCGCCCATGACGACCGATACTCTCTTGGCCATAGGTTCTGCCTCAAAAGCATTCACAACTTTCACTATGGGAACGTTGGTCGATGAGGGAAAACTGGAGTGGAACACGCCCGTGCGGGAATATATCCCCTGGTTCCGCCTCTATGATCCCTTTGCCACTGAACGCATGACTCCCCGAGACCTGGTGACACACCGTTCCGGCCTCCCCCGTCATGATGCGATGTGGTACAATAACTACACAGCCAGCCGGGAAGAATTCGTGAGGCGCTTGGCATACCTTAAACCCAGTGCAGACCTGCGGGAAAGATTTCAGTACAACAATCTGATGTTTCTGACAGCGGGTTACCTTATTGAGGTCCTCACCGAGAAAACTTGGGAGGATGCCGTTCGTGCTCGCGTTCTCGCTCCTCTTGAGATGAAAAGGACAAATTTTTCTGTGGTGGATTCTCAGAAGGACACCGATCATGCGCTCCCCTATCGTGAGCACAAAGACAAAATCGAAAAGATCCCATTTCGGGACATCACAAACATCGGCCCGGCGGGATCTATCAACTCAAGTGTGAATGAGATGAGTCATTGGCTGCTCGTACACCTCAATCAGGGCAAATTCAAAGACAAGCAGATCATCAATCCGCAGACGGCCCAGGATATGCATCTGGCTTATATGCCAACCGGAGGAACACCTTCCATTGCAGAGATCACCCCAGCAGATTATGGATTGGGATGGTTTGTGGATACGTACAGAGGGCACAGGAGGGTTAGCCACGGCGGTAACATCGATGGATTCTCCGCCCTGGTTTGTATGCTTCCCGATGATGGCGTGGGGATCGTAGCCCTGACCAATAAAAACGGGAGCCCACTGCCCGAGCTTCTCATCCGGCATGCTTTGGACCTGCTTCTTGGCACCGAAACCAAAGACTGGATCAGCCAGACCGCAGAGAGGATTGCCAAGAGCAAGGATATGCAGAAGGAGGCCGAGGAGAAAAAGGCAACCCGGCGCAAACCCGGCACCGTACCCGCTCACAAACTCATAGAGTATGCTGGAGACTATGCCCATCCTGGCTATGGCGACCTAAAAGTATTTCTGGAGGAAGGCCGACTGGCATTCACGTATAACGACATCACGACGCCCCTCGAACACTGGCACTATGAGACCTTTAACGCAAAAAGAGCGGATGACCCCACATTCGAAGACACGAAGCTCACTTTCCGTACCGATGTCAACGGTTATGTGGCGGCGTTTGAAATTCCTATCGAGCCTACCCTTGAAGAGACCGTATTCAAAAAGAAGCCCGATGCGAAATATTTCAATGCTGCTTATCTTCTGAAATTTGTCGGGAAGTACACCTTGATCAACGATACATTCACAGTAAGCCTCAAAGGAGACAGCCTGACGCTTTTCTTACCAGGACAGCCGGAATATGATCTGGTTCCTGTGCTCGGCGATGAGTTTATCTTCAAGCAGGTTAAAATTGTCAGCGTGAAGTTTTTAACAGATGAAAAGGACAACGTGATAGCTGCGGAGTTTATCCAGCCCAACGGCGTCTTCGAAGCCAAACGGATTAACGAATAAAAAAGGTGACAGTCCCCTTTTCCGTTCACCCCTGTAAAAAGGTGACAGTCCCCTTTTTTCCCCTTTTTACTCCCGTTGCTCAAACTCCTGGATCTTATTTTTAAAGTCCTCCCAGGTGAACGCGGTTGGGGCTTTGCTGAGGTAATCACCGATAGCCATCGACTGCGCCACTTTATCAAATACCGCTCTCCCTTCCTCGGACATTGCACTCTGGGGGCTGAACCACACAGCAAACTCTAAATCCATGTCGTGATACATAAGATTCACAGGCAGCACCATGCTCCTCCCACAGTTCGGACAGGTGAAGCGATTCAATTCGTCATCGAATACCTTGTCTCTTAAATCCGGGTCCATCGTCACATTTACGGATGTGAACACAGGGACCACAGCTTTAAAAAGACAAGCGGGACAGGTGACATCTACTTCGATTTCACGGCTCATGTTAACTTTTTATATCTTCTTTTCTATTCTCACATCCAAATATTCCCTTGTCAACGGAATGAAAATCCCCAATGAAAATCAAACCGTTCGATATATAGATTCCTCATGAGGTTTGATCCCACAGAACTTTGTTGAAATTAAATGCTTTTGAATATAATCTAAATACCGATGAAAGCATATGTCCTCACTAACTTCATACTGGGATTGCTTCAAGGATGAAGCCTTTTTACACAATCGCCTATGTTGTTTGCCAATCTGTTTCGCGCGTCATCTTCCATGTTTCCGTAAAGGGAAGAGAACACATCCCCAAATCCGGGCCATTTATCGCTGCCAGCAACCACACCTCCTTTACTGACCCACCTTTAATAGGATCGCTCATAAAACGAGAGATCGCCTTTTTTGCCAAGGAAGAACTTTTTCACAAAGTCATCCTTAAAGATTTGATCAAGAGACTCAATTCGTTTCCCGTAAAGCGGGGAGAATCAAATGTGTCCTCCGTAAAAACATGCATTCGCATACTCCAGAATCAAAAAATGCCGCTCCTTATTTTTCCTGAGGGCACGCGCATAAAAACAGGACAACTGGGCACTCCTGAAAGGGGGATCTCTTTCATCGCTGCCCAAACAAAAGTTCCCATCCTGCCCATTTATGTCGAAAACGGCGAACGCCTGCTTGATTGCGCCCTGTTCCAAAAAAGATTAAAGGTGAGATTCGGGGAGGCGATCCAGTACGACGATTATGCCCCTTTGGTCAAAGAGAAGAAAGGCTACGCAGAATTAGCCCAGCTCATCATGTCAAAAATACAGACACTCAAGGATGAATGCCAGGACTAACTTGGAAAAAAGGCCTTACATCTTCCATTTCACAAAAAGAGCAACGAATTCAATCTCTCTCACGTACTACTATTTGTATCCAAGATTTTTTTAAGCATAATAGAGCTTATATGAATAGTACTATCATCAAATCCATAGGAGTAGGAGCGATCATGACACGTAAGATTCTTTTAACAATAATTCTGTGTGCGTTTTTTGTAAGCTTTGCCACCGCCCAACAACCAGGTGAGATCAGTTACAAAGACAAATTGGTTATGCCTGCAGGGAAAAAGGGCGAACGGATCCAATCGATCATCGATACTTTTAACTCAAACAATCCTGAACGGATCCGGCATTTCATAGAAGAGGAATGTTCGGAAAAATTCCGGAATTATGCCCCCATGGATGAACACATCAATGTGTCTCTCAATACCTTTCGCGAAACCGGAGGCTTGACGTTCCACAGCATCCGCACTTACGTTCCCGAACGTAAAGGAGAAACCGTCATCATCCTCAAGGATAAGAATTTTGATTCGTGGCGCTCTATTGTGGTGCGGTTTGCCGATGAGGAGAGCTGTCTTGTAAGCTTTCTTCGCTTTGGTGATGCCCGAACACCCTCAAATGTCACCGAATCCATCCTCACAGAAGAAGATATCATCCAAGAAGTCAAAGAACTGATGACGCGCTTGTGTGAGCGTGATGTATTTTCGGGAACGGTCCTGATCGCCAAGGGGGAAGATGTCTTGTATTCATATGCCTGTGGCGAAGCCAGCAAGCGCTTTCACGTGCCCAACAACATCGATACCAAATTCAACCTGGGCTCGATGAACAAAATGTTCACATCGACTTCGATCGTCCAGCTTGCCGAGAAGGGCAAACTCTCATTCCAAGATCCCATAAGCAAATATGTGGACGAGTCGTGGCTGCCTGAAGAGATCACATCGAAAGTGACGATCCACCATTTGTTGACCCACACCTCTGGACTAGGGAGTTATTTCAACGAGACTTTTATGAATGGATCACGAGCGCGTTTCCGGGCTCTCGAGGATTTCAAACCTCTCGTCAAGGATGAGAAACTGGCCTTTGAGCCTGGCAAGCGCTTCCGATACAGCAATACGGGCATGTTCTTCCTCGGCGTGGTCATCGAAAGTGTGACCGGACAGAGTTATTTCGATTACATCCGCGAGAACATATACAAACCTGCCGGGATGACTAATTCCGACAGTTACGAAATGGACATTCCTGTGGAAAACTTGGCGATCGGCTATTATCGGGATCAGGACAGCTCAAACGGATGGAAGAACAACTATTATCTTCACGTGATCAAGGGGGGTCCTGCAGGAGGTGGATTCTCAACGGTGATCGACCTTCATCGGTTTGGACGGGCGCTTCTGACAGGAAAGCTCGTCTCTTCAGAATCATTAGAGATCATATGGAAAGATTATTCCGGCGAGTTCTACGGCTATGGATTCAAGCTCGACGACGGACCTCTCGGCAAAGTCGTCGGACACAGTGGCGGCTTCCCCGGTATCAATGCCAATCTTGACATCTTCGTGGATGCCGGATACATCACTGCAGTGATGACCAACTACGACAGAGCCGCAACACCGGTTGCCAGCAAAATCAAAAAGCTCCTGGAAAGAACAAAAGAATAGGAAAGAGTGTAGGGTCCGCTCCCCGAGCGGACCGTTTTTGAAACGGTCCCTGCATCCTGCTGGTCCACATTCATAACATAAGGTCCATTCCCCGAGATTCAGATGTAGGGTCAGTTCCCCGAACTGACCGATGTAGTGTGCATTTCCCGAATGGATCATTCAATAAAATATAAAACCCAATCTTCAGGCTGATCTTAAAGATCAATCTGGAATTTTCTACTTTTTGTCATGCACAAGCATTCTGTTATATAATTGGCAGCTTCCATCTGAATGAAGGGGATGAAAGACGTCTGCTATAAAAAGGAGTTGGGACAATGCAAAAAAGACCAAAACTCAGCCTTATTTTTTTCATGATTGCTTTTGCGACTTGCTTGGTTTGGACACAAACTCAGGATCTCGGCCAGTATGAGAAACTGAAAAATCCACAGATAAGAAAGATGCCAGACAAGGTAAAAATGCTTGTCGTCGAAAAAAAAGGCGATCCAAATGTCATTGCGGGGATGGCATTTTCAACGTTATTCAGCACATTTTTCGAACAGCCGGGTGTGAAGATGGCCCCACCACGAGCCCGATGGATGAACCAACCCAGTGATCCCAGGCATGAATGGGTGGGCCTCTATGCTCTTCCTCTCCCAGAATCCGTGACGACGCTGCGATCTCAAGTAAAGGGTGTTAAGATCGATTACTGGGAATACGGAGAGGTCGCTGAAATCCTCCACGTTGGCGCCTACAGTGAGGAAACGCCTACGATCGAAAAGCTCCTCGCATTCATCGCAGAGCAGGGTTATGAAATCGCAGGCCCCCACGAGGAAGAATACCTCAAAGGACCTGAATCAGGCACAGACTCTTCAAAATACATGACGATCATCCGCTATCAGGTAAGAAAAAAATAAAATCAAAAAAAAGGGACAGTCCCCTTTTCTGTTCACCCCTGGAAAAAAGGGACTGTCCCCTTTTTTTGACCCCTCCTCTCCCCTGTGGTATAAAACATTTATCGATCCGGGAATCGACTAGAGCAAAATGCGTATCTGTTTTAACCAACCCTCCTTCATTCCTTGGGGAGGTTTTTTTGCCCGACTCCTGCACTCTGACAAAATGATTCTCTTGGACGATACTGTTCTGGCCAGAGGATTCACTTACGTGAATCGCAACCGCATCAAAGGACCGACTGGTGAGGTGTGGAATACAGTATCGCTTAAGAGAAAAGGCCGGGGACGCCAGAAGATCAAGGACCTTGAAATCTATGAAAAAAAAAGATGGGCCAAGGATTTTCTCCTGACTCTACAGCATTTCTACGCGAAATCTCTTTATCTTCAACCAGTTCATGCCGAAATAATATCTGTATTAGAAACTCAAGATGAAAGTTTTTTCAACATGGTCCTTTCCCTCCTCACGATCATCAAAAAGAATCTCGGTATCGATAAAGAGTTCATCCTGCAATCGGATACAGGAACAGCCGGAAAAGGCACTGACCTGCTCGTTTCTCTGGCCAAAGAACTCGAAGCTACTGAAGTACTCATGCCCTACTTCTCGCGAAAAACCCTCGACTGGACTCCATTCCAGAAAGAGAAAATTCCCATCCGCTTTCTCCGCTACGATTCCCCCCAATACCCCCAATTCTGGGGGCACTTCCTGAAAAGGTTATCGACTCTTGACCTTCTTTTTTGTTGCGGCCCCAAGGGAAGACACGTCATTGAAAAAGGATCTTATCTCTACGAATAAATGAGGACAGCATGAGTCTATACTATCCCCATAAAACAAAATTCAATTTGACATGTACTGCCAAGTCAGATTTAATGATAGCAAGATAAGAGGGTTTCCCATTGATTAGGATGGAGGGGATGTCATGAACTATAAAACAATTGTGGGTATTACTCTCGCGGTTTTTGTTCTCTCAAGCGTCTCAATTGCCCAAGAAAAAACGGCGCAAACAATTGAGCTCTCCCAAAAGACACTCGAATACAAAGTACAACGTGGGGTTATAAATACTCTGAGCTGGATCTTCGCCGGCATTGCATACGCCAAGTCAAAGGACGACACACCCGAAGATTTTGCCCGATATGGCGTAAAAACATGGGGTTCCTATTGGAAGGATATGGATATAAAAGCATATATCCAGAAATGGCACAGGATCTTCTCAATAGACTTTCACTTCAAGATGGATATTTTAAATGCGACCGAAACCTCAGTCGAGGCAAGAATGACCATCTTTGCAAGAAGATGTGCAGAATCATTTGCTGAAAGTGGTGTTACAGAAGAAGAGTATATTCGATTCATTTCCACTTCGATCTCGAGTATGGCCGAGTATCTAGGCTGGGAATACAAACAAAAACTCGAGGGCGATTGGCTTTACTTTACTGTGAGTGAAAAAGAATAGTGCGAGCTCCTTCATGATGATTACTTGCGCTCCATGCATGTACCAAAGTTTTAATGCCTGGTTTCTCGTGATCTTTCCGGCGTTTGGTCTTCTATTCCTTCTCTGTTGGTGGCAATCCAGAAAGCTCACACAGAATTCGACTTAATGCAGCAATTCGGGATGGAGCTCAGGCCCAAAGAAGCGAAATAAAACCTAGCTGAGTCAGGCGTTAACACGCTTGATCATATGTAGGGTCAGTTCCCCGAACGGACCGAGTATAGGAATCCGGGGAGATTTAGCTTTATTTATACCTGAAATTTTTGGTAACAGTACGATTGTTGGAGAGGTGCTCTCGTTCTTTTTTCGTAATCTTAATGATCACACCCTTCTTTTTCTTTTTCTTCTTACTGTCCCTACTGTCAACAATTGAATTAAACATGGCTATACCTTATTTTGGCCTTGCACTTATACCTTCATCTCAACTCTCAAAATTGTAGAAGCCACATGTTTTAATCGAGAGACTATTATTCTATTCTCCACTAAAACAGGTCAATCGCCGTTAGGGATGATTTCAGGGGTGAATTTAAATGAGAATGTCCTCCCTTCATCTCAAATCTTATATGAGAAAATTAACGCCTACCTGACGTCATTAATAACGATGGAGACTGTGGTTAATCAAATCCCTTGAATACAGTTGCAAAAAATCATCAACAATGATATTATACTTGTACAATTGTACAATAGTAGGATAGATGTGATGAATTACGTCGTTGATACTTCCATAATCATCTCTGTTATTGCCAATGAAAAACATAAGAATGGATTGATCGAATTGACAGAAGGTGCTGATCTGACTGCACCTTCTTCCCTTCATTGGGAAATAGGAAATGCGTTCTCTGCAATGATGAAACGAAAAAAAGTTTCGAGACAAAAGGCTTTAGCAGCCATAGCTTCATATCGTGAAATTCCTATCCGTTTTTCTGATATCGAGTTGGAGACAGCTCTGGAATTATCGGCAAATCTCAACATTTACGCCTATGATGCCTACGTCATTGGATGTGCCCTCAAACATAAATATCCCATCTTAACACTCGATAAAGGTCTCATGGATGCAGCCCGAAAAGCGGGTGCAGCAGTTAAGGAGGTGAAACTATGACGATCTATACATTTTCCGAAGCACGTCAGAAATTCGCCTCTGTTCTTGATAAAGCCCGCACGGAAGGCAAAGTCCTTATCAAAAGGAAAGATGGCTCTATTTTTGTGATCCAGCCCTTCAATCAAAAGGGCTCTCCCTTGGATGTCATAGGTGTTGACCTAGACTTATCTGCAGATGCCATCGTCGAAATAATCAGAGAGAGCCGAGAGGGATAACTTTCGAACCCTGAATGGTTGACTCTCCCCTCTTTCCTTGATATCGTTTCCCCAGTCAAGCCAAAGGGGAAAACCATGGCTATAAAGTGCCCTAAGTGTCAGATTGAGAATCCCGAGGCTTAAAAAGAAAAATCTCCGATCCACTTCACCCATTTGAGGTCTGTCTTCACTTTGTTATAGAGGTTTTTATCAGCGGTGACCAAGAGAGCGCCTTCCTCATTCGCCACAGCCAAGTAACTCGCATCATAGATTGAAAGATTATAGGATTCAGAAAAATGCAAAACTTCAGGATAAAAAAATGAGATGTCTTTCTGCTGGATCTCTAAGCTCAAAAACCCTTCAACCGCCGTAACCACCATCTCCTCTTGAATTCTTCCTCTCTTTCTGGCGATGAACAATCCATTCAACACCTCATATTCCAACAGCGATGGGGCAAGAATTTCAATTTCATAAGAGACATACTTATCCAATATTTGGAGAGCAGTATAGCCGTGTTTCTCATCGGAAAGATACCATTTGAGGACTACACTCGCATCGATAACTATTCGATTCAAGTCTTTTTTTCTAATTGTTTTCTCGATTCCTTAAAGACTTCATCAGCCGA
>JAGLRY010000093.1 GCA_023135995.1 Candidatus Aminicenantota bacterium
CGACTCCCATTAACAGATTGCGGTTCTGAATAGCTTCCTCGAGTGTTGTTCCTGAAGTGATCAGGCCGTGGTATCTCACCGCAAAGATCTTAAGCTGAGGCAGTTCATTCTGTAATGAATTCGCCCAGACCGTCTCCAGATACAGCAGATCTCCCCCAACAGGGAGAAGCAAGGTGCTGCCGCGGATCACTTCAGATGCATGTCGGATCCACATGGTCACCTGCTGGTGCACGGGCCGGTCATTACATACATATGCATCGTTTTGTTCGGGCCCAGGTACAAATTCACCCTGAGGGAGCCTCAGATTGATGAGCCTTCCATATTCCTCTGGATCCTGATAGGCGATAATAAGTGAGCGAAGGTTCCTGGCACTCTCTGGCGTGAAGGGCAAGAGTTTGACATATTTTAAATCCCCAGGATTTCCAGATGCAATGCCAGGGGGCAGGTCGGCCGGATCCAGGAGAATGTCGTAACCTTCCAAAGAAAAAGTCAGTTGATCCTTGGTCCCAAATCCGCTGAGGCCTCGGCCTAGGGAGCCAATTGTCTCATCAGCGTCATCCCATAGATCTTCGACATTATAAAATTCGATGGGATGTTTCTGATGATATCGTTTGTAGATGTCATCGAACTGGATGTGCATCCACTGAAGAGGGTAAGTGAGCTGTGCCTTAACCTCCTGGGGCATGACAGGAATAGGTTCAAATAGGTCATCGTATATCTTCGCCCAGGTGCTGACTACGGGATCATCTGTGATTTTGTAGAAATGCACCTCTCCACTGTATGCATCCAAGGTAACTTTTACAGAATCTTCAGCGTAGTTGATGATCCTTTCCGGGAATGTCTCCACAGCCCGCTCGTCAGCTTTGTCCCCGAGGATCTCGGGGAATGAGTAGGGATATCGGTCGCTGGTGGTGAGACCGTTGACCATCCACAGCACTTTTTTGTCTGCAATAAAGGCATATACATTGCTGTCTAGAAACAAAAAAGGCGCGATACTGCTTATCCTGGTTATGGGGGTGCGGCGGATATGGACACGGGATTTATTGTAGTCGATATAGCGTGAGAACAAGAAAGCCGTCACATCTTTGGTGTGAACCGCAAAGATCAAACGGTGAAAAATGGACTTGACCGGAAGCCCATCGATCAGATCATCGGGGAAAGTAAACTCCCTGCGGCCTTGATCTGTGGCATAATCGAACTCCTGGAGCCCCTTGATATTCGTCAGCACGTAATCGTCTTTGGCTCCCTCTCCAAAATAGATGCGTGGTTCATGCTCGAGCTCAGGATATGTCACCTGCGGAGGCACATCCTTTATGACATATTCCGGAAAGCCCATTTCATCGATGCGGTTAGCTGGACTCATCACCATTCCCAAGCCGTGAGTAAGGAGTAGAGCTGCAGATCCCCAGTGTTTCAGCCATTCCTGCTTTCCTATCAAGGCCACAGAGGGAAGCTCACGCACGGCACTTACAAACATGCGTTTTTGCCCGTTTATGTTGTAGCGGACCCCATCCACAGAAAAAAAGTCGTAATAGGGGCGAAGCTGCTGCTGCTGTTGATATATCTGCAGCATGGGCCCAAAGACCATGGTGGAATCAGAGACTTTGATGCGATCATAATGATGCAGGTCGGGTGGTTCTTCGAGATATGTCACCCAAGTGGGAAGATAGGGCACGTTTTGTAAGGTCCTGCTCGCCAACAATGTTTCAGTCGCCAGAGGAACTTGGGGAAGGTTCCATTCATAAGTTTCTATGCGATCGAGGCTGTACCCTGTAGTGGTAGCTTCTATATGGCGGTTGATAAACTCCACCTGCACATGGGGTTCATTGGGCTTGATGAAAATGTTGTCTCTTAAGATCACACAGAGAGAAAAGCAGATCTGTAGAGCCAGACATCCTGCCAAAATCTTAAGTGGTGTGCGCCAAACTCTGCCATTTGGCCTTTTGAAGCGGTATAGAAGAAGTAAAACTGCTATAATGATTCCGGCAACTACCAGAGTGCTTATATAAATTCGATTGAGGGTCGAGAACACTCCTATAACATCCAAAGCGTCTGCTCCGGTGCGCACGCCTGAATCCTCATTGTTTTTCAACAGAAGACTGTAGCGGCCTAGATATGTGTGTATCACCACAACCGGGCCCAAACAGAGAATAAGAATACGAAG
>JAGLRY010000094.1 GCA_023135995.1 Candidatus Aminicenantota bacterium
GACAGATTGAACCAATACTGGACAACATAGTCGGGTATTGCGTTGAAGAATAAAAGGGCAAGCAGCGCCCAGATCCAGAAGGAAAAGGACTTCCATAACACTCGAGGCGATGGGATGTAGGGTAGAAGCCGAGGGGATGAGTTTATAATCTCACTCATTACTTCCACTACCTGTACGAGAAACATCTGCCACCCCAGGAATAGATGTCTGAATGGTCCCCTCGCGGATGCGGGCCGCAGACATATCGACGAAATTCCGCCATGTTTCCAGAATGCTGGGAGTTTTATACAGATATGCAGCCACCACGAAAAAGACAAATGTCAAAGTGTTAATGAGAAGTGAATCGAGCAGAGTGACAGTTGTGGCACTGAGATAACCTTCCCCAAAGATCCGAAACATAAAAACAGAGATCAACTCGTAAACACCAAAACTGGCGAACGTGTAGGGAATGATCCTGGCAATATTGGCTACAGCGATCACGATGGCGAAATGTACAAATGCCAGGTCCTTCATCAGAATATAGTCATCCATAGGGGAGGAGAAGGCCTGCTTGATGCACCAGTAGCCCACGATCTCGATGGCGAGTGTAAGGGTAGAGAGCATAGTCAGGCCTGCCAGTAACTTGGGGTCCTGACGAATTTCTTTGACAGCCTGAACCAATGCCTTGCCATTAAATGCATCCCAGATTCGGGCGGGAAGGTTATAACGTTTGATCTCCCGGTTCGATAAACCTAAAGGGCGCGTCAAAGTGACCACTGCAGCGAAAATCAGAACGGTCCAGAGGAAAGGTTCGACCGCTCCTTTCCACCCAAGGTAGATAAATCCTGCTCCGAGAATAGAAGTAATTCCGATGACTTCAAAGATGCGGTTGTAGTAAACCACCTTAGTGGCTGCCTTTTCTGAAGCACCGTTTTGCTTTAAAGCTTGGGCTGTCCCCAGATCCCCAGGCCCAAAGGGGAAAAAGAGGTTGATCCCACGTCCGAAAAAATAGGTGGAAACCTGGCCATTAACTGAAGTCGGAATTTTGTAGTGGCTGCAAAGGAGGCGCTGCCTGATCCCTCTCAAAAACAGGGCGATGGTCACAAGCATAATCGCTAATAGGAAGGGTGCCCATCCGAACTTGCGGTTCGATACCCCGACAAGATCCAGATCGACCTTGAGCAGTCCTTTCCCAACGTCAGCAACCTTGACTACGCTTAGGTCTGCAAGTTCATCTAGAATACGGAAATTTGCGAACATCTCCAGGACGCCTTTCTGGAAGGCCACAGCATCCCAAGGTGAAGGGCCTTCGGCATCGGGTAAAAGGATTAGAAAGATGAAAAGCATAAGAACTATGGCAAGGACATATCCCCACCCCACAGAAGCTGACAAAGACCCGCGCATATCGCTCATTTTTCCTCCTTTCGTTGTCGATGCTGTTTAAAAGGAACTCCTTGTGCCTTCTTTTTTGCTGCAGGGGGCAATTCATTGAACCAGGGTAGCTCATTGAGTTTGTGTTCTTCTGATTCACTTATATCCAAAAATCCGATGGCTTCCTGGAGGGAGACAGACATGGTTGTGCGACCCCGATATACAACAGAATATAGTTTGATCTGTGGCAATCGGTTTTGTAGAGAGACGATCCAAAGCGGTTCGACATATATTAAATCTCCTGCGACGGGAAGCAGAATGGTGTGTCCCCGGATCACTTCCGATCCATGCCTGACCCAAAGAGTGATCTGTTGGTTGACCTGGGCATCATTATCGATACTGGTATCCGCCTGTTCCGGCCCTGCGATAAACACGCCCTGTGGAACCCGGAAATTGAAAAGATTGCCATAGTGCCCCGGATCTTGTTGGACCATCACCAGGGATCGTAGATTTCGTGCCCCTTCCGGTGTGTAAGGCATCATCATCACAAACTGAAGCTCGCCGGGTGGACCGATATCAGCGCCAGGAGGAAGGTCAGCCGGATCTAAAAGAAGGTTATATCCTTCGTAGGAGAAGGTCATCTGATCGCCCGTGCCGAATTCTGTGAGCCCAGCCCCTAAAGAGCCAAGCACTTCATCGGCATCGTCCCAAAGATCCTCTACATTGTAGAACTCAATGGGATGTTGCTGGTGATAACGCTTGTAGATATCGTCGAATTGTATATGGAACCATTGGAGAGGATAGGTCAACTGTGCTTCCACAGCCTCGGGCATAGCAGACCTCGGTTCGAAGAGATCGGGATAAACTCTGTCCCAAGCCTTGATTATTGGATCGTCTGAGATCTTATAGAAGTGTACTTTACCCGTATATGCATCCATACAGATCTTTACGGAGTCTTCTGCATAATTGATGATCCTTTCTGGATATTTTTCTACCGCCCGTTCGTCTGCTTTATCCCCCAAGACCTCGCGGAAAGAGTAGGGATAGTGTTGTGTGCTTGTGAGGGCATTTACCATCCACACAATTTTTTTGTCGGCTATGAAGGCAAAGGGATTCGTGTCCAGGAACAGGAAAGAAGCAATCTGCCGGATCCTCTGCATAGGCGTGCGGTATATATGTACCTGCGTCCGTTCATGATCGATGAAACGGGAAAAGAGAAATTCTTTGATATCCCGTGTGTCCAAGGCGAAGATCAGGCGCTTAAAAAAGGAGTTGAGCGGTATGCCCAACTGTTCTTCGGGTTGATGGACATTTTCCCGACGGGATTGTGGTGTGGCGTGATCGAACTCCTTGAGATAACGAATGTCGGTAAGGATATAATCGTCTTTGGTTCCCTCTCCGAAATAGATCCTCGGCTCGCTCTCAAAGGATGAATGCGTAGCAACCGGCGGCACACTGTGCAGAACGTAAAGGGGACCTCCTTCCGGATTCACCTGGTTGACTGGGCTCATTACCAATCCAAATCCATGGGTGTACATAAGAGCAGAGCTTCCCCAATGTCTCAGCCAGGCTCTGGGACCGCGCAAACCACGTGAGGGAAGTTCACGGGCAGCGCTGGCATACATGCGTTTTTCACCGTCGATGGTATAACGCACGCCATCCACAGAGATAAATTTGTAGTAGGGACGCAGCTGCTGTTCCTGCTCATACAGCTCCAACACGGGGCCATAGACAAATGTACTGCCGGCCGCCTCAAGTCTCTGGAAGTGCTGAATGTCAGGAGGCTCTTCCAGGTAGCTCACCCATGTGGGCAGGATGGGAGCATTTTGGACGGTTTTACTCGCCAAGATAGAGCTGGTAGGAATTGGATCTTGGGGGGGGCTCCAGTCTACTGTTTTGACTTTATCGAGACGGTATCCTTTTAGAGTTGTGGCAATATGGCGCTGGATATAGGGGATTTGAATCGAGGGCTCATTGGGGGCAACAACCAAATGATCCTTGAAGACTACACCGATAAAAAAAGTGAGATCGATAGCAAGCAGTGTGACCAATATCCTGACCGGAGTCCGAAGCGAGAAGCTCCATCGATGAGAGTCGTTATTCTCAGCTGTTTCAGGAGGTTTCACTGTCTGTGAGGATTTCATCAATCGGTAAAGAGTGATGCCGACCGTAACCAAAATACCCAATTCCAACAAGACAGAAAGATTGATCATATTCAGGGTGGAGAACACACCTTCCACATCTAAATACTCTGCACCTAGGCGGACGCCTGATTTGCTATTATCTTTAAACAGCAGGCCATAGCGGCTGAAATATGTTCTTGCCGTCAGTGACAAACCCAGGATCAATAGATACACATTCAGAGGATTGGTGATCATGTAGCTGAATTTTTGCCCAAGAGGGGCTTCCCGGGACCAGAGAAAGTCCTGCGAGCGGAGCTGGTTATAGCGGGCTATAAACGCAGCCGCCGCTCCCGTGACGGCCAATACCGTCAATAAAGTGAGAGTGATCCGAATTGCAGGCAAAGAAAACACATAGAAGCTGATGTCATTTCCAAAAACCGGGTCCTGTTCACCAAAAGAGACGGCATGAAAAGCCAGAAGATACTTTTGGTATGAGAATGAAAGCAACCATCCAGCGAAGATACCGATCCAGAGTCCAATTTGGATCGATCCTCTGCGCAGCGAATGGGTCGTGGCCAAGAGTCGGAAGGGGAGGTAGATGACAAGTGTGAAGAAAACGAAACAAACGACAAACAGAATCATATGTATGGAGAAGTTTGTCCAAAACACATTCTGTAGGCCAAGATTTTTCAGAAACCAATAGTTGACAATTATCTTAGGGACAGCCTGCAGTATGAGGAGAAGATAGGTCAGGTTGACCCAGAAGGAGAGGGTTCGCCATATTTGGGCAGGGCGAGGAATGACGGGGAAATAATTCATGTATTTCCTCTCTTCCACTTGGGCCTAAATATTTGCTGCCCAAGAATAATGTAGACTTAGCTGCTGGATTAAATTCGGATATACTATTTATGTTCGATTCGCTATGTCCTCACTTATCTTTGTTCGTTTCAATGTAATTCAGCTCGATGGAGAAACCTCTTGATGATGCGGAGATTTCATAGGTAGCCAGTTCCTTCACCTTGAACTCATTTTCGCCCAGCTTAAAGGCTCCCTTTTCCAGGATCTCGGTCCCCATCCGTTTCAGGAGGGCGCCCACTTTTTTCATGGGTTCATCGAAGAGCTCTTTGGAATATCTGGGTCCAGCCATACGTGCTTGAGGGGCTGCGGGACCAAACTGCATAGCGAAACGGATGCGATTGCTGTTGCCTTCTGTGGCAACCAGATGCGATATCCCGAACTGGATCATATCGCCAGCAGGAAGACTTGTTTCACCGATACTCACGCGGCCTTCTTTCAAGTCAGCACTCAGCTGTTCAAACAGCTTGACCACGGCTTCTTTGTCGACATCCATACTCTCTTTTATAGCGAGTTCTTTCACCCAGCCGCGTTGTTCCGCTTCAACATTATCCTGTTCGTCTTGAGGAACGGGAAATCTTTGTTCCCCAAAAACGACATCGAAGGAATACATGTAAGGCATGCTCCGTCCTCTTCCTTTTCCTCTGACGGTTTCTGTCATCCTTTGAGTAACCACGATTCTGCCCTCAAGGCTCACACTGTGCTCGTCTATGACAAAGATATCTTTGCTTGCAAGAGTCTTGCCTATTTTGGCCAAAACTTCTGCAGCATCTGCCGCAGTTGCAGGCCTGCCGCCGGATACATCATAGGCGACATAGGTATTCCCTCGTGGTGGACGCTCCCTTGTTCCGATTTCGATCTGGAGTGAAGTGCCGCCGCGCATGCTTCTGGCTCCCCATTCGAGAGAGCCTTGGCCTTTTAGGGCAAAGGTTTTTTTGCCTGCAGTGAATTCGCCCTTCTCTTGTATCTCCTTGCCCAGGCGTTCGAGAAGTTTCCCCACTTCAGCCATTGAGATGTTATCCGTTTCCATTCCCCAGGACGGTTCAGGAGTCTGAGCC
>JAGLRY010000095.1 GCA_023135995.1 Candidatus Aminicenantota bacterium
GGAATGCAGAGCAACACCATAAAATAGACTTTTTTCATCACAACCTCCTTTTGGTCTTTTTTGCTATGGTTACCCATAATTTATGTAAATTTGAGAATACCTTAGTTTTCATTTGTTGTATTGGTTAATTGAAGGCACCATTTTCATAAGTTCGGATAGGTCCGCATCACCGATCAATACAAAGGCGATTGTGCTGTTGCTCCAAGCTAGGATGGTCCCCCTTCCTTTTATATTCACATCCGTATCTGGCTCTTGGCTACAGTAAACAGCATAATCCCTAAAATCCTGAGCAGAAAGTCCCTCTTGGGTGTGTGAAGATTGTTGGAAAAGCGATACTGTATCCAATTCTTTGGTGTAGAGCAGGTGCAGGCTGTTGTAGTTCTTGATGGCTCTGATGCTGGTAAGAACATAGCCATTGGGGAGTCTTTCGGGAATTAATGGATCAAAATTCACGCTGAGGTGAATCTGAGGTTTTTCGATGATACGCCCTTTGATGATCGCAGGAGCTTTTATCAAGGCGATCTGCTGTTTAACTTTTGGTCCTCTGAGAATCATCCCAGGCTGCGTTATTTTAGGATGATCCTCGACATATTCAAAATACAAGATGTCATCCCGGCCGATATACATGTGAGTTGCCGGCCTTGAAAGCAGTTCAGCTGAGATACTCTGTACCACGGCGCCTTGATGCTCCTGCAAAAAGAAGTTGATCGTAGCTTGATCTTCGCGTCTAACAGAGAGAGGCTTTTGAAGCCAGCTGTTGATCAAAAGGGTGATAATCACAATGACTGCCACTTGAGCCAAGCGAAGCGCTGTTTTTCTTGAAAATGTATTTGAAAAAATTGCCTTCCAATTTAATCCCGGTGTCCTTATGCGGGATACTAGCTGCTCGTACATATTAGGGGACGGTTCTATTTCTTCCCATGTTTGCAAGACTTCAGATAATCTCTTGTGCTGCTGTAATGCTCTGGTACAACTGGGGCAGTCCTCCAGGTGCTCTCGAATCTCCATTTTCGTCAACTCATCAATATCATCACAGAGAAAAGCATCCAATTCATTCTGTATGTCTTCACATGTATTCATTTATTCTTTCATATATTTGGCTAAAATTTTGGCCAGCTTTTGATGCGCTCTGTGACTGTGAGATTTGACTGTACCAACGGGACAATTCATGACGCCGGCGATCTCTGATAGTTTTAGCCCCTGATATTCCTTCATTGTGACCACAAAATGTTCGTCTTGGGATAAACTTGCGAGGGCTTTTTTAACAAAACCTTGCATCTCATGTTTTTCCATCTGCTTTTCAATGTTGGCTGAAGAATCAGAGACAGTATCTCTTAGGCTTACGTTTTCATCTGTTTGAAAAGATGCCTGGCCGTTTAAAGACAGGTGGGAACGATGTTTCATTCTTCTCACTCTATCTCGACAGAGATTTAAGGCTATTTGATAGATCCAGGTTTTAAATGGGGCTGTGGATTCGTATCTATTCTTTGCGCGCACTACTCTGAAAAATGTCTCTTGGCAATGAGTCTCTGCTTCTGTGGAGTTCATAAGCATGCGATTAATGAAGTTTAATATGGGTTTCTCATATCTGTGGTAGAGGCTCTCAAATGCAATTTCATCCCCATTGACATATGCTAACATTAATTCCTCGTCAGACTGCCACGCTGTGCTAGAGATCCTTCCTCCAGTCTCATACTTCCATTAACGCATGAGGTGCCAATAGGTTGCAGTAATTCCTACCTTGTAAATGGAATGAAGTGTTTAGGATTCCAATTAAGAATTCGCCACCTGGCTGTTTCGCATTGTATCACAATTAAATGCTCGGTTTGAACAAATTAATTATCAATACTTGATAACGATAAATTTCCACATTTCCTTAACGTTTTTTCAGATTTCCGGATATAGTATAATCCATATGAAGGTGGTGAGTGGGGTTGTATGTTAGACAATCTCAAATTAGTCCTGCTTAAGCAGCAGAACCTCGAGCAGCAGAGAGGGCTCACAAGAGATCCACTCCCCTCTTCCATAAAAAAATCTCAGCGGATCAGAGCATTGAAGAGCAGTTTGTATGTGCCGTGAGTCTGGCTCCTGTGCTGGGTACGGAAGCTGATGAGTATCACTTGGCCCTTGCCATGCTGGGCAGACACCATGGCTGCCTTTTTGGATAGATGTTTTTCTCCGATGAGCCAACCGCTTTGGAGGATATCCTTGTCCATATAGCGGACAACCGTTTCATACCGTTCATTGTGTTGGCTTGGGCTGATAGCGAACGCAGGGCTGGACCTGAAAAGCACCAGTCCTTCAGAAGGCATTCCGTAGGCCAACGGATGATTGTTGTCGAAGGTCACTTTGAGTGTCGAACCAGGGCAGAAGAAATCCTTCGAGTTCATGTCCGCCACAACATTGCGAACGTTTAACGAAAACTTCTCGATCGCAAAGTTACAGGAGCCCCCGAATGTAACGAGTGTGCCTCCATTCTCGACGAAGGCTTTGATTGCCTTGACGCCCTCTTCACCTATGCCGCTTCGATATTCGGGAGGATAGATCGAACGAGGACGGCGGTAGGTCGTTTCTTTCTGTCTCTCGCCAGTGATCATGGCCGTGGAGTCGTCCGGCAGGATGATTACGTCATATTTTTTGTTGAGATTCCCTTTTTTAATCTCATCATCCATGATCGATGTGTAGGGAAACGAAAACTGCTCGAGGACAAAACGCGTCCAGCCCTCATCCATGTTTCCGCCCATGTAGCGCTGATACATACCAACGCGCATTCGCTTGACTTCGTGCGTTTTGACATTTAACTCACCATTTAGCGCTGCAAAATCCACCCCTGTCTGCCTTGCCACATCTTGGAGTACAGCTTCCGGACCCTTAGAGACCACAAAATCTCCAGGCAACAACTCCGATCCTGCCTTATCGATCCGTTGAACTTTTACTCCTTTATCCAGAAGGAGATTAACGGCCTTGAAGCTGGCGTTCAGCCTGCCATCTAGCAAGTAATCCGCATCGCCTGCTTTAACCTCTCCTATAGTCGGAACCTCATCGGTGAGAATCTGGAAGTCGCCGTCGACCACCACATTTATCGGATCAACACAAACACCCATGAACTCGTTCATGTTGTGCGTCGCTAAATCGTATGGTCGCAGCGGAGCACCGTCTTTATCTCTGGTCCATGCGTTATCGGCATAACGAGTGCGTCCCAGTAGGTTCCTGATCAAACCCATTTTAGGCTGTGCCAAAGAAATGATGAATGAGCCTGCAGGATAGATCTTTCCCCCGGCCATAAATTCTTTCTGCGCCTGTTTGATCTCGATCCCCGATAACAGAAGCGTATTCACCATCTTTATTGCGGTCAGATGATCGTGTTGAGCTGATGGGATCACATAGGCTTTAGGCTTGTCTTGAGCGCCTCGTTCTGTCTGTCGTTTGGCTTTCAGGTAGGCATTCCATAGCACAGTTTCTTTGTTCCTTGCTGCAAGGTCCAGAAGCGCCCAAGCTGAAATGTATTTCTGCTCGACGATATCCCGGAGTCTCCACCATCCTCCTGGCCAGGGATTGGGGAAAGTCGTTTGGGCTTCATATTCGGGAAACTGTCTGGCGCCTCCTCGGAGTTGATCGGGATGGATATAGAGAGGTGTGGCCAATTTAGCACTTGCTGACTCGGTAAGCATCCCTGCGATATTGTGGAATGGTGTGATCCAGTGCCATCCGAAGTGTCCCCAGCCAGGAAACTGAGCGGCGTTGAGGATACCTGCTTTACCCGCCTCCTCCAGTTTGTATGCGATGTGAGCACCGTACCAGCTGTGTTCTCGCCAAATCAGAGGATCGGCGTATGGACGAATGGGCTCGCCGTAGGGCGGGACATAGAATCGGGCCCCATAGCTCCCCATGTGGTGATGGTCGATGTAGGCTTGCGGAACCCAATCTCTGTACATGATCTTTGCTGCATAGACCGATTCGATCATGTTGAGATAGTCACCGTCGCGGTTATTATCGTGGCCGACATATTTGTGATACAGCCAGGGCAGTCCTACACCTTCGTACTCTGTGCCCAGGATTTTTCGGTACCAGTCCGTGACCATGATCTGGCCATCCGGGTTGAAGGATGGGATCAAGAAGAAGAGTACATTGTGCAGGATCCGTTGTGTCTCTTCATCGGTGCGAGTGATTAGGTCATATGTCAGCTCAGGCGCCATTTGGGTGCCGCCAATCTCAGTGGCATGAAGGCTCATAGACTGGCAGATGACAGTTCTCCCCTCCTTGACAAGCTCTTTTATTTCCGACTCTGTAATGCCTCTTGGGTCGCTGATCTTGGCGTTCACTTCCTGCAACCGGTTTAGATTAGCCAGGTTATCCGCTGAGGAGATAATGACGACTAAGAAGGGATTGCCTTCCGTAGATGGCCCCATATTGATGACCTTGAGCTTATCGTTTTCTTTCTCGAGTAAATAGTAATAATCGACGATTTTATCCCAACGTGCGATATTTCTATCACTACCAAGTTGAAATCCAAAATATTCCTCAGGGGATGTGACCTTTTGTTGTGCTTCAGCTAACGGAGTGACTAATGCCAAAACCACAGTCATAAGTACAAAACATATAAGTCGAGGATGCAAAAATTTAGTGGTGTCTCTCATCCAAGTCCTCCTCAATCCAATTTTCCGATTATCATAACAAATAATTCTGCCAAATGATATCATGCGCATAGATCATTGTTTTTAGGATTGAGGAGCCCGCAGCCGCGCTTTAACTTCAACCGGCTCCCCTACCCAACAGGCGGCAGACGAGAACCTTCTGGTCAAAGAATTGAAAAACTTTTTTGCCGTCTCAGAAGGCTATCCGGAACTGAAAGCAAGCACAAATTTTCTCGAGTTGCAAAAAGAATTGGCCAACACAGAAGACCGCATCCAGGCTTCCAGATGTCAAACTGGAACGGAATTCGGAAGAGTCTTAATCTGTTCCCAGCAGACGGTTTCAACGGAACTGTTTTTCATTGAGAATTCGATTTTTCCTCCCTCTTCAGATATTATGGTGAGCTATAGATCATGATAAAAAAAATAACAAATCTCTACCGCGAAGCCTCTTCCTCTGCGGGGTGTTCTACATTTCTCTCGGTCAACTCCACTCTCTATGGAGTATCTACATCATGATTTTCATCCTGTCCATGGCTTCTGGGTTGATGTTTCCTGCGAACGCGACGTCCATGGCTCGCCTCTGTCCACCGGAGGTCACGACCAAAGGATTCGCTCTGAACCGCTTGCAACCAACATCGGTGCAACGAAAGTGAATTACCAACGTACTAAGATATATAATTTGAAATAAGATATGGAAGGAAGAAAATGATGAAAAATTGGGGATGTTTTTTATTTTGTGTACTTGCTTTACTCTTTTTACACTCTGAGAGCCTTGATGCCCAGGAGGCGCTGTGGATGCGATATCCGGCTATCTCACCTGACGGACAGGACATCGTATTCAGTTACCAAGGAAATTTGTATAAGGTTCGAAGCGACGGCGGACGTGCTTTGCCACTGACCATGCACCCGGCTTACGACTTTCAACCGGTGTGGTCGAATGATGGCCAATACATTGCCTTTGCATCCAACCGATACGGCAATTTTGATGTTTTCCTTATACCCAAAGACGGAGGTACACCTGAGCGGCTCACCTTTCATTCATCCGATGATATGCCCTATTCCTTTTCTCATGACAATGATTCCGTTCTATTCAGTTCCGCACGCTTGGACCATCCGCAGAATATGCAGTTTCCCTCCGGAAGCCTTCCGGAGCTCTACAGTGTGAGTGTAAAAGGGGAACGTCCTGTACAAGTCATTACAACGCCGGCTTTGCATGTGAGCCTCAACACTGACGGCAGCCAGATGCTCTTTGAGGACACGAAAGGATTTGAGGATCCATTCCGAAAACATCACACCTCATCCATCACCCGCGATATCTGGCTTTATGAGAAAGAGAGTAATTCTTTCCGTCAGCTGTCCACATTTGTGGGGGAAGACCGAGATCCCGTTTTTGCCCTAAATGGCAACGACTTTTACTATCTATCCGAGCAGAATGGCACAATGAATGTGTTTAAGTCATCGCTGTCAGATCCCACTCGATCCACACAGATTTCTAATTTTAGTTTTCATCCGGTGCGATACTTGTCTTTATCACGAGACGGCGTGCTCTGCTACAGCCATGATGGTGAAATCTACACGCAGAGTGAAGGGAGCGATGCACAAAAGATCTCCATCCAGATCCTGTCCGATAATTTAGCCAACCCGACAAGCGTAGAAATTGTCAGCGAGCAGATCAGGGAAATCGTTCTTTCTCCCAATGGTAAGGAGCTCGCTTTTGTCTTTAGGGGCGAAGTTTTTGTGACATCGACCGATGGATCGATGACCAAGCGCATCACGAATACGCCTGAACAGGAACGTTTCATAAACTACAGCCCCGACGGAAAGTCCATCGTTTACGCCAGTGAGCGAAACAACAGCTGGAACATCTACATATCATCATTGATTAAAAAAGATGAAAAGTACTTCATGAATTCGACATTACTGGAAGAAAAACCTGTGCTGGAGACTGTAAAAGAAACCTTTCAGCCCGCTTTTTCTCCTGACGGCAAAGAAATCGCTTACATAGAGGAACGAACACGCCTTAAAGTGATCGACCTCGAGTCCAAAGAAACGCGCACCATCATGGACGGCAGCCAGAATTTTTCCTACTTGGATGGTGACCAACACTTCGAATGGAGCCCTGATGGCAAGTGGTTCCTCCTTCACTTCCAGCTCGAAGAATACTGGCTTAACGAAGTAGGTCTCATCAGCTCGGACGGCACAGGAAAAGTTTTTAATCTCTCAAAAAGTGGATTCTTCGATGTCTCCCCTCAATGGGTGCAAATGGGAAAAATGATGATCTGGGCATCCAACAAGAGCGGCATGCATAGTGTTGCCAAATCAGGTCCAACCGAGCTGGATATATATGGCCTTTTTTTCACAAAAAAAGCTTTTGATGTGTTCCGGATGAGCAAAGAAGAATACGAGCTCTATAAAGAGGTCCAGGAAGAAGCTAAAAAAGACGAGAAAAAGAAGGACGAGAAAAAAGAGAAAGAAAAGAAGGAGGAGAAAAAAATCGAGCCTGTGGAGATCGACTGGGAAGGACTGACGGAGCGCAAAGCCCGTCTGACCATCCATTCTTCCCGCCTGTCGGATGCGGAAGTGACCCATGATGGCAAGTATCTTCTCTATTTCAGCCAGGGCGAAAAAGGCTATGACCTATGGAGGACAGAGCTTCGGACCAAGGAAACCAAGGTTCTCGCCAAATTCGGTGGCCGTGGTGGAGCATTAGAGCTAGACAAAGAGAGTAAAAATGTCTTTGTACTCAGCGGAGGAACGATCACCAAAGTTGAAGTGGAATCCGGGAAGAAAAAGCCACTAGCTATAAAAGATGAGATGATCCTCAATGAGAATGCAGAGCGCAATTATCTCTATGATCACGTCACCCGCCAGGTAAAAAAGAAGTTTTACGACCCAGAGCTGCACGGCGCCCAATGGGAAATGTTAACCACAGAGTATAGACGTTTCCTCCCTCACATCAACAACAACTGGGATTTCCAGGAGATGCTGAGTGAGCTTTTGGGCGAGCTGAATGCCTCCCATACAGGAGCCCGTTACCGACACAGCGATCCCCAAGGAGATCAGACGGCCTCATTGGGAGTGTTTTTTGACCAATCTTACGAAGGTTCAGGGCTCAAGATCGTTGAAATCATGAAAAAAAGCCCGTTGGTTCAAGCTGGAAGCAAGATCATCGAAGGCGTTATAATCGAAAAAATTGACGGTGTGACTATAGAGCCAGGTCTTAACTATTATCCCCTGCTCAACCGCAAAACTGGGAAGATCGTTCTTTTATCCCTCTTTGATCCGAAAAGCTCAGAGCGTTGGGAAGAAAAGGTCAAACCCATCACCCTCAGAGAGGAGGGCCAGTTGCTTTACGATCGCTGGGTGAAACGGAACAGGAAAGTCACGCATGAACTTTCTGGCGGACGTTTGGGGTACATGCACATCCGCGGTATGAGCGACTCCAGCTACCGGGTATTTATTGATGCGGTCATGGGTGAGGAAGTCAATAAAGAAGCACTCATTGTGGATTCGCGTTTTAACGGCGGCGGCGATCTTGTCGATGATCTCACAACATTCCTGAGCGGCAAGCGATATCAGGTGTTTAAGGCCCCCGACCGCAACATCGGATTCGAATCCCAACGCCGATGGACCAAACCATCCATCGTCCTGGTCTGTGAGAGCAACTATTCTGATGCGCACTGCTTCCCCGCAGCTTACCGCGATCAAGGGATCGGAAGGATCGTGGGGATGCCTGTTCCGGGCACATGCACGTTTGTGTGGTGGGAAATGTTGCAGAATGGTGTAGTTTTCGGGATTCCTAATCTCGGTGTGGCTGATAAAAACGGAGATATTCTAGAAAACAAACAACTCGAACCAGACATCAAAATGAGGAATGAGTATGACAAAGTCGCCACTGGAATCGACCAACAGTTAGAGCGAGCTGTGAAGGAATTGCTCGAGGAATTGGAAAATAAATAATTCTATATAGGCTTATGAGTTTTTCACTGCACAGATTGGGAGAACTCTTAAAATAGAAAAGTGGTTTTAATAAAACTCCTTGAGTTCTCTGGCCTGTTTCTTTCCCAAATCTTTTAATTTATTCAACAGGTCAGGACGGCTTTTCCAAGCACCCTTTGGCCCGAGATTAGACTCGGCCACAACCCGGACTTTACCAAAGTCGCCCCTGTCGTTCCATGTAAAATAATTGGCAAGTTGGGATGCTGTCTCAAAATACTCTTTCTTTTTATTGTCTTCGTAAGTGACGATCAGAATACCACGGCGGGGTCCTTTTAGTTTGTATGGATCATATGTTGTGAAGCGTAATCGGTCGAAAAACATTTTGAGCTGTCCGGAGACACCGTCATAATAAATAGGTGATGCCAAAGCCCATATCTGCGCTCTCTGCAGGACGGAGAAGATAGTGTTCAGGTCATCTTTGACTGAGCAGGTCTTACCCTGTACGCAACGGTCACATGCCTGGCATCCACGGAATATCATCCCATTCAAATAGATGAATTCTGTTTTAAATCCTTCCGAAGATACTCCCTCTAGATATGCTCTAAGCAAGGAGGATGAATTCCCTCTTTTACGTGGACTTCCTGCAATCCCAACAGCTAATAAATCGTTCGTTTCTTTCATATGCATCTCTTGTGCTTTTTAAAATTGAATATTTATCATATTCTATTATCTCAAACGATTTTTACAAAAGAAAGTTTATAAAGGGATGTACTTGACCCAGCTATTTGCTTGTGATATTTTCGTCTTCAAAAAACATGAGACTCATCAACTCATGCAAATCTAGACAGTTCAACACGGATACTTAATGCGTAGATGGGCGATTTTCCTTGTGATATTGGTCGTTGTCTATCTCGTATCCCAAGCCAACAAAAAAAAAGACGTTCGTTCGCCGTTGCGAAAGCGCTTTAACGAAACACTCACGATTATCGTCTGGGTCATGCTCGTTGCCTATGTCCTGTCTTTTTTCTACTGGCTTTACACTCAGATTTTTAAATAGACATCTCTATTTCTCTTTCCTATTAAAATTTCACTGTTAGGATGTAGTGGACAAGCTTGTCGTAGTGCCCGGCAAACCTCTCTACCCTATCCATGATGAGTCTATGACCGAATAATTTGAGTTCCAGGGCTGACATATAGAGGTAATTCATTACAGCGCGGGCATGGACTCGTTTTAGGGATTCGATCGACATGTATAGAGCAAGAGCCTCCTCTTTAAACTCTGGAACGTGAATTTCTGATGGATCGACAAATGCCTTCAAATTGATCGCAGGATAGATGAGATTTCTGGCCACAAATGTCTGCCGAATGATGTCCTTTGTCTCCTCCACTTCATCCTCTCCGTAAATTCCCGTTTCTCTTGAAGGAATGGGAAGATAGGAACCCAGTTCATCGAACACCTCCTTCTTCTTCCATTTGCCATAAATCCATCCCACATACGGAATGAGTATTCCGCTTTGTAGAAACTTTGCCAGTTTTTCACGAATCTTGGACCCAAAGAATGAATCCTGATAACGATCGCGTTGCTTTGTCATATCGTTTTTAAGAAAGTGGTGGAGTCCATACATGAATGATCCCATTATGGTAGGCACCTGTGTCAAATCCAGAAAGGAGATCGGATCCACCCGCACACCATCCTCCTCTTTCCCTTCACAGACTCTGTAGACTTGATTTTTTTCTCTCAGTACTTTTCGACAATATGATTGAATATGGCTCTGTTCCTTCATGGGCAAATTGCGGATGATGAAAAGAAGGTCGATATCATCCTCCTCCAGGGGAATGCCCCTCAACCAGCTGCCGCGCAAATTGATGGAAACGAAGTTTTGGCCGTATTCCTTCTGGAATTTTGAGCCGGCCTCCATGAGAGTCTCTTCGAGATGTACAAAAAGGCCATTCTTTCTGTACGGGTTTTCCGGATCAAAAAAAGGAAACCGGAAATGTGTGCTCGATTCCAAATACAACCGTATTTTTTTTTCGGTGACCTTTTTATTTAAATGAAGTTTGGACATTCAGATACTCCGGCTCTATACGATTTTAGTTTTATTTCGTTGTGTTTTCAACATTGAAAAAATCGCCGTATGTGTGTACATTAATTGTGCTTGAAGAAATGTGAAAAACGATGATTATCTATACAGATGACAGAGATTATGCGGAACAAATTCTTCCTGGCCTGGAACCGTGGACGCCCCATGACACGAGTGCTGTAGACTCGAATCTTCACCATTTGAAGAAAAGATTGTTTTCGACTGGGACTGTGCATACGAGAGTGAGCGATAAACATGGGAGATGGACCCATGCGCTCGTGGTTAAACACGCTCCATCATCTCATTTTGATCATCTGATCGCATTGAGCCAGAAGGATGCCGAATTGCCCGATGGAACTCTGTGCCTGGCTGGGTCAGGACGCAAATTCCATGGCCTGAGGCATCGTCGCTGGTCTGCCCTGGAGGGCAACATACACCTAGCTGTTTCCCTCTCCCCTCGTCAGGTCATCAAAAACTTCCATACTGGATTTCCCGTCCTGGTAGCTGTCTCTCTCATCGATGCTATAGATGCATTTAAGGCCCTTCATGGTCGAGCGGGGATAAAATGGGTTAACGATATCCTGATCGATGGAGCAAAGGTCGCAGGTTTTCTGGTCCACACGCAAAGTGTGGAAGACACAGTTCTTACCGCCATTTTGGGAATTGGGCTTAATGTGGAAAAAACCCCAAGGATCCAGTCTGATTCTTTCGTGCCTGAAGTCGCCTCATTAAGAAATTTTGTTCAAGATGAATTCGCTCTGAATCAAGAAAGAGTTCTTTTCCAGCTTCTCAACTCCTTGGATAAGAATTATGATCTCTTGCTCAGTGGGCGGTACTCTACGCTTCTCAAATTTTATAAAGAGCGTTCGCTTGTGATCGGTCATCATGTTAAAGTCGTGTCAGACGCTCCCTCCAAAACATCCAGAGAAATAGCCTCTGGGACAGTCGTAGATATCGGTGTGAATCTAGAACTATTCCTCAAGGGTCACAAAAAACCTGTAACATCTGGGAGGCTGATCCTCACCTGATTCTGTGTTATTCATCCTGTTATGCTTGCACGCTTGGTTCATGAAAAACTTCAAGGCAAACATGCATTCTTTGTGTAATTTAGTACGAATCAACCGGGATAATCAGAAAATTATTTGATTCCTTGACACGAGGGCCTGACTCTCTTATACTAGCTCCTCAATTATTGGGAAAGAAATAAGCACAATACTTCAGCCAGTTATGGCCTTATTAATTAACTTTATATCATTTATGCGACTTATACTATCCACACAGGAGTTTACTCATGGAAACGACTGAATTATACATGATTTGTGGGATAGCCTTCCTCGCCGTTTTTGTTATCCTTACGCTCTTAGCTTTTCTGATGCGGATCATAATGCTCATATTTCCAGAGAAAGTCGCGGAGATCGATTCGGCCTTGATCGCTGCTGTGGCAGCCACAGTCCAGACCGTCTTTCCCGGGACGAAAATCACAAAGCTTGAGGAGAGAAAATGATATTCACAGAAAAAGCCAAAACGATCCGTGTTATGTTTATGCCTTTCCGCGATGGCCTTCAGAGCTCTTTTGGTGGAAAGGTTCGGCTGAACGATATTCTCCCAGCCATGAAAGCATCGGCCGAAGCCGGCATCCGCCATTTTGAGTTTGGCGGTGGTGCTCGCTACCAAGCTCCGTATTTCTATCTCGGTGAGGACCCCTTCGATGATATGAAGACCATGCGCGAGACTGTGGGTTCCGATGTGGACCTGCAGATCCTCACCCGCTCTGTTTCAGGAGTCACGCTGACCACTCAATCCCCTGAAGGATTGGAGCTCCAGGCAAAACTGATGAAGGAGAACGGAACGACGTGGGACCGGAATTTTGACTACATGAATGACACCCGAAACCTCATCAACACAGGGCGCCCGATCGTCAAGTCAGGCATGCATCACCAAGTTTGTATCGCCCTTATGGGCCTCCCCTTCCATTCGGACAAGGTGCATACTGCGGATTTTTATGTCAATATCGGCAAACAACTCCTTGAGAGCGATCTCCATATCGACAGCATCTGCCTGAAGGATGCCAGCGGCACGACCGACCCAAAAACCATCTATGATACGGTTGTTGGATTAAAGAAGATGATGCCGCCGGAGATGCTTCTGTGGCAACACACTCATGATACAGCTAGCACAGCTGTTGCATGCTACATGGCAGGGATAGCTGGGGGTGTGGATGGCATCGATCTTTCAGTGCGACCCATGGCCAGTGGGACCGTCCAGCCAGATGTCCGCTCTATGGCGCATGCCCTGAAAGGAACGGGATACACGCTGGATATCGACCCGGATAAGATGTTAGATATCGAGAACATCCTCAACGAGCTTATGAAGGAGTATGCATTTAACCCGGCTACTACGACTCCTGATCCACGCGTCCTGGGATTTCCGATGCCTGGTGGAGCCATCGGCCCAAACGTCCACATGATGGTCAAGGCTGGAATCTTTGATAAATATGGTGACGTACTGGCCGAGTTTCCTATGGTCGTGGAAGCAGGAGGTGCTTGGACGAGCGTAACACCGGGAAGTCAGCAGTTCTGGTTGCAGGCATTTAACAATGTCATGTACGGAAGATGGAAAAAGATCGATCCCGGTTATGGGAGGGCAGTCCTTGGATATTTTGGAAAGCCTCCCCTCCCCCCAGACCCGGGAGTGATCAAGATCGCATCCGAACAGCTTGAGCTCTCAGTTTTCGACGGCGATCCCCTTGAGGCTGCGCCCAAGAATATCGAACCGGCAAAAAAAGCCCTGGAAGAACGAAACCTGCCTGTCTCAGAAAAAAACATTTTCTTGGTTATGGCTGCTATGGTACCCGGAAAGAAAATGGAACTCAATGAAGGCATCCGGCTTTTGTCCGGAAAGCCAAGGATCGATATTCCTCTAAAAAAGAAAGAAGAAAAAAAGCCGGAAAAAGCCGAGTCCGCAGCACCACCAGCTGCGGCTGCGCCTGTGATCGCCGGACCTGTCACATCGCGATGTACAGTTACGGAAAATAATATATCACGGGAATTTACGGTTACTGTCGAGCCCCTCATATCCTCAGAAGCTGCGCCTTCTCCCTATCCTCCCCCATCTGCCCAACCCGTACAGGCACCTGTGCCGAGCGGGACATCGGTCCATTCTACGTTTGCTGGCGCCGTTGAAGTCAGTGAGATCCTTGTGAAAGTTGGCGATAAAGTCACCGAAGGCCAGGTTGTTGCCAAAGTCGAAGCCATGAAAGCTCAGCATGATATCGTAGCACCTGCCAGTGGCACGGTGTCTGCGATCCATGTCGAATTAGGGGATGAAGTCGATTCGTCCAAACCCATTCTCACTATCTCATAAAGGGTTTACACATGGATACCGTACTCAAAATCTTCCAGCAATCTGGATTTGCCAATCTCAGCTGGGGAAACTGGGTCATGTTTGCCATTGGCGGGATCCTGATTTATATGGCCATCGTCAAGAAATATGAGCCGCTCCTTTTGATCCCGATAGGTTTCGGGACCATTCTCGCAAATCTTCCTCTGGCTGATATGGGATCATATGGTGAGGGAATCATCGCCTTAATCTACAATCAGGGGATCAGAACAGAGTTTCTTCCCCCCCTTATCTTTTTAGGTGTTGGAGTCCTGACGGATTTCCGCCCTCTCCTCGGAAGACCCATGACTTTTCTTCTTGGAGCGGCTGCCCAATTGGGAATATTTGCGGCCGCTTTAGGAGCTTCATATGTATTGGGTTTCAACTACAAAGAGGCTGCATCCATTGGCATTATCGGAGGGGCTGACGGTCCGACCTCTATATTCTTGGCCAGTCAACTGGCACCACATCTTTTAGGCCCTATAGCCGTCGCAGCCTACAGTTACATGTCTCTCGTTCCTATCATCCAGCCGCCGATCATCAGAATGCTCACCTCTAAAAAAGAACGCTCCATAGACATGCCTCAGGCTTTACCCGTTTCCCAGACAGCTGTCATACTCTTTCCGATAGTTACAGGTATCGTTGCTTCCCTTGCGATCCCATCCAGTGCTCCTCTCATCGGCATGTTGATGTTTGGGAACTTGCTCAGGGAGTGCGGTGTGACAGAACGACTCCGAAAAACAGCAGGGGGATCGCTGATCGATATCGTCACCATATTTTTGGGTCTTGCCGTGGGCGCGACTATGGATGCTGCTCATTTCCTGAATGTCAGAACTCTGCAGATTCTTCTTTTGGGAGCCATTGCTTTTTCCTTCAGCACTGCTGGCGGAGTTGTCTTTGCCAAGATTTTAAACCTGTTTTTGTCCAAAGAGAAGAAGATCAATCCCTGTATAGGTGCTGCAGGAGTATCGGCAGTACCTATGGCAGCGAGAGTCGTCCAAAATTTTGTCGCGGAACAGACGGAAGGAAAAGTTAATCCCTTGATGCCTGCCATGGGGCCGAATGTTGCGGGTGTTATCGGTTCGGCTATAGCGGCTGGTGTTTTTCTGATGTTCTTAGGATGATGTTAAAGAAACGTTCTGGCCGCTAGCAATCTTTAAAGGCCTTTGCTCATTGCGTCCAGGAAATTAGCGTTTGTTTTGGTCTTGGACATCTTTTCCATGAGCAGTTCCATAGATTCAACTTCATTCAGCTGGCTGAGAACCTTACGGAGCACCCATATTCTGTTGAGATCTTTTTCATCGATCAACAGTTCCTCTTTTCGCGTTCCGGACCGGTTGATGTCTATCGCAGGAAACAGCCTTTTGTCAACGAGTCTTCTATCGAGGTTAATTTCCATGTTTCCTGTCCCTTTAAATTCCTCGAAAATCACATCGTCCATCCGGCTTCCAGTTTCGACCAAGGCAGTAGCCATGATAGTCAAACTGCCGCCTTCCTCGATCTTCCTGGCGGACCCAAAAAACTTTTTGGGCTTGTTCAATGCATTGGCATCGATCCCACCAGAGAGAACCTTCCCCGACGGTGGGATGATGGCATTGTGAGCTCTCGCAAGCCGGGTGATGCTGTCCAGAAGTATTGTGACATCTTTCTTGAGCTCAACGAGCCGTTTGGCTTTTTCTAACACGATATTGGCAACCTGAACATTACGGATGGGTGGTTCATCAAAAGTGGAAGCAATGACTTCGCCCTTTATGCTTCTTTTGAAGTCTGTCACCTCTTCAGGCCGTTCTGCCACGAGTAATACGATCAAGAAGATTTCCGGATGATTCTTTTCTATCGAGTTCGCTATTGTCTTTAACAGCGTAGTCTTCCCCGCCCTGGGAGGAGAAACGATCAGTCCTCGCTGCCCTTTTCCTATAGGTGTGAGCATGTCCATGACTCTGGCACACAAGTTCTTCGGCTGTCCATCCTCAAGCATGATTTTTTCAAAAGGATATAGAGGAGTGAGGCTGTCGAATTGGAGGTTTCTTCGGTGTTCAAAGACCACATCGGGATGCAGGAAATTTATGGCCTCAATCTTGATCAGGGCAAAGTATTTTTCACCGTTTTTGGGAGGTCGGACAACACCGGATATGGTGTCGCCTGTTTTTAGTTTGAATTTTCGAATCTGAGAAGGGGAGACATAAATATCATCTTGACTCGGCAGATAGCTAAATTCTGGAGCCCTTAAAAATCCGAAACCGTCTTCCAGGGTTTCCAGCACTCCTTCCGAGAAAAGAAGGCCATTCTTTTTGGCTTGGGCTTCCAGAATCCTAAAAATGATATCATGCTTGTTGATATCCTGGAGCTCATCCTCTTCCACACCGAATTCTCCTGCAACGGAGACCAGTTTTTTAATATCTTTTTCCTCAAGATCTACTATATTGTACTCTTTCATTTTGCACCTCTTATTTGACTACATTTGCAGACTAAAAAAATTGATCAGAATATATCTATCAATGACCTGGATTCTTTTGGCTAGTGCGTAACAGGAGGTTCCTGCTGGCCCTCCCCTTCTTCGTTCTTGGATAATTCAGAAGTTATGGGGGCCTTTTCTTCTTTGATCTTTTCCAGGTATTTTTCCGTTAAAGCAATCTCAAGAACTTGATCCATGTTTTCCACAAAATGTATCTTTATATCGTCTTTGACCTTTTTCGGAAGGTCCTTGAGATCTGGTTTATTATCTAAGGGCAACACAGCCTCTCTGATGCCCTGACGGTGTGCTGCCAGCAATTTCTCCTTCACACCACCTACAGGCAAGACTTTGCCTTTTAGAGTGATCTCTCCGCTCAAAGCCACCTTTTTCGTCACAGGGATCTCTGTAAGCAGAGAAATGATCGAGGTGGCTAGCGTGATTCCTGCAGAGGGCCCCTCCTTGGGAGTGGCTCCCTCTGGGACGTGGACGTGGATATCAAAGCTTTTGTGTAACTCCTGTGCGATATCCAGTTCATACATCTTACCCCGAACATAGCTGAACGCTGTTTGTGCCGACTCCTGCATGATCTCACCCAGTTGGCCCGTCAGCGTGAAATTTCCCTTTCCGTGGACCTTCGTCACTTCGAATGTCAACAGTTCTCCTCCGAATTCTGTCCAGGCCATGCCGATGGCGACGCCCACCTCATCAGCTTTGTCGATCTCCGAGCTTCTGAATCTGGGTATTCCCAAGAACTTCTCGAGACTCCTGGGAGTGACAGCTTCTCTATAATTATTCCCCTTAGTGACCACCTTTTTGACAATCTTGCGGCAGACCGATGCGATCTCTCTCTCTAAATTGCGTACACCGGCTTCCTTGGTGTGTTCCCGGATGATCTTTTGGAACGCTTTGTCCGTGATCTGAATGTTTTTATTCTTTGACAATCCATGAGCTTCCATCTGTTTGGGCAACAAAAATCTTTTAGCGATCTGCAGCTTTTCTTCTTCTGTGTATCCTGGGATACGGATGAGTTCCATCCTGTCGATGAGCGGCCTGGGTATGGGTTCCATCACGTTTGCCGTCACGATAAACATCACTTGAGAGAGATCGTAATCTGTATCGATATAATGATCCAAAAACGTGTTGTTCTGCTCAGGGTCCAAGACCTCCATCAAAGCCGATGCAGGGTCCCCTCGAAAATCCATGCTCATTTTGTCTATTTCGTCGAGTAAAAAAACCGGATTCTTCGTTCCGGCTCTTTTTATCATTTGGATGATACGTCCTGGATAGGCCCCGATATAGGTTCGTCTGTGTCCTCGAATCTCTGCTTCGTCTCTGACACCACCCAGAGATAGACGGACGAATTTTCTCCCAGTAGCCCGAGCGATGGATCGTCCAAGGGAGCTCTTCCCCACTCCTGGAGGACCTATAAAACCGAGGATGATGCCTTTAGGGTTTTTCACCAGCTGCCGGATAGAAAGATATTCCAGGATTCTTTCTTTGACTTTTTCCAATCCATAATGATCTTCATCCAGAATTTTTTCGGCTTCTTTAAGGTTTCGCTTTTCCCGGGATTTTTTGGTCCATGGGAGCAAGATCAGCCAGTCCAAATAATTCCTGCAGACCGTGGCTTCGGCGGACATTGGTGGCATGGCCTCCAATCGATCGATCTCTTTGTTGGCCTTCTCCTCTGCATCCTTAGGCATGTTGGCATCCACAACTTTTTTTCGCAATTCCTCGATCTCATTGGGGCGGTCATCTTTCTTCATGTTCAATCCGGGAGGAAAAACTTTCTGTGATGGGTCTCTGAATGGGATCTTCCGTCGCCCTTGTTTTTTATCGTCCTTTCTGAGCCGCGAATGGATCTTAATGATCTCATTCTCCAACAGGAAATTCAGCCGCCGAATTCTTTCCGAAGTGTTGATGATCTCCAGAAGATTTTGCTTTTCTTCGAGGGGCAAATACAGATGAGAGGAGATGATATCCGCGATCCTTTGGGGGTTATTATCTCTAAGGGCCGGTATGATCGCTTCAAGATTCGTGTGTTGGCTGAGCTTGAGATACTCTTCGAACAGAGTCAAAACATTTCTTAATATCTCATTGATATCTGTGCGGTTGCCTTCGATTTCACTGACCTCTTTAACCAACACCTGGTAGTATGGGTAAGTGCTCAGGTATTCAAGGACTCGGGCTCTCTTTTTGCCCTCAACGATGACCTTTAGGTTACTGTCATCCATTTTGACCGTTCGGACGATCTTGGCGAGAATACCCATGGAATAGATATCTGCGGGGAGAGGATTATCCAGAGATGCGTCCATTTGTGCAGAGAGGAAAATCCTCTTGTCCTTGTCAGAAGCACTTTTTAGCGCTTGGATGGATGATGAACGTCCTATGATGAAAGGAACCAGTGTGGAGGGAAAAACCACAAGGTCTCGTAAAGGGATCAAAGGAACATTCTTTATGATTTCTGTGCTTTCGTTAGTCGGCATGTTTTTGCTCCAATGAGTGTCTTAAGTTTTCGTATACCAATTCGTTATTCTTTTTCATTTAGTCGAATATTCTTTGCGGAAGTGGTTCTTGGTCTGCAACTTTTTTCCATGGTTTCCATCCATTCCATTGGGTCATAATTACGAGAATGGTATGGAAGAATTTAATTTCTTGATCTTTTATTAATTATTATCCAGGATATTTTTATCGAGCGCGTGTGAATAGGAATTATTTGCTCGTTCAATTTTTATGTCTTTTTCTATAACAGGGGATTAAATTCATGGAAAGAACTACTTTTTTATTATAGCGTTTTTGATTAAAAAGTCAACCGTCTTTTTGAGCCGCACTCTATCTTCGATCTCCTTCCGGTGTCCTTCTTTATTGATTTGAGCCTTGGCCTGGGCGAGCGGCATATTGTTTGCTTTGGCTATGGCTTTGATCTCCTCTTCAATGTCTTCGGCTTTGATTTCGATATTTTCTTTCTCGGATATCTTGGTCAAGATCAAATGGTTTTTCAGTTTCTGTTGGGCCTTTGTTTTGGCCTCCTCTTTGATTTTTTCCACATCCTCCTTTTTTATGGATTGGGATTGTTGAGATGATAGAAAACGCTGCATTATGGCTAAATATTCCTGTTCAACAACACTTTCTGGGAGATCAAAGGACACTCTGTCCGATGTTGTCTGGATGATATCATCAGCCATCTTTCCCTTTATTTCGTCTTTTTTGGCAGCAAGAATTTGTATTTTTATTTCTGCTTTGAGGTCTTTGAGGCTGCTGAATTCGCCCAAACCTTTGGCAAATTCATCATTTATTTCGGAAAAAGTTTTCTCCTTGATGGAGAGAACTTTCAGCAGGTAGGCAATTTCCTTTCCGGCAAGTTTTTTGTTAGCGTGGTCCTTGTCGTACTTGACAACAAACTCTGCCTGCTCATCTTGTTTCAATCCTTTCAGGTTTTCGTTCAACGCCTGTTCATTCTCCGGATGTCCAGACAGGATGACGACTTTCTCTGTGGGAAGGAGTTTGTTCGTTCGGTTGTCTTTTCCCTTGATTTCGGCGATCACATAATCCTCATCCTTCACTTCCCTTCCCTCCACGGGGGTGTATTCGGCAGACTTCTGCCGGAGGTCCTCCAGCGCTTGATCGATCTCCTTTTGAGTCACAGATGCCTTTTTCTCTGTGACGGGGATATTCTTATAATCCGGGAGCTCAAATTCAGGCCATACTTCGAACTGAGCCGTCATCTCGAGGGGTTGTCCTTCCTCGAAGGTCAGCTTGTTTATGATCGGATTCCCTATGGGGATCAGGTTGTGCTCCTTAAGCTCTTTGTTGAGAGCTTTGGGAGCGAGAGAATTCACCACAGATTCTCGGATCTCAGGGAGATACATCTGCTTGACGATATGCCCAGGTGCTTTCCCTGGACGAAAACCTTTGATTTTTGCTCTGTTGGCAAACTGTTTGACGGCCTGGTCAAACTCCTTCATCACCTCATCTGGAGGGATCACCAGTTCTATTTCTCTTTTACAATCGTTGATTTTTTTCACAGTTGTTTTTATATTGTCCATTTGAATTATTTATCTCTCATCTGAATTATCTTTAAATACAGCAGCCTCAACTCATGAATCATCCAGACCATTTTAATCTGGCAAATGGAGAGTGGGCAGAGCGGGAGTCGAACCCGCACTCCTTTAACAGGAACTAGGTCCTAAGCCTAGCGCGTATGCCAATTTCGCCACCTGCCCTCGCATTTCTGATTCTATAGTAAGAAATAATCGAGCTTCTAATTTTTATTTTGCCTTAATTATTCATAAAAAATGTCGATACTTATCATAACTGACGCAATATCAGAATTTTAAATTGTTTTTTCGGAATACTCATTTGGGCACTGAATTTCTTATTTGATTTTTATTTATAATCGACATTTTTTCCCCTGCGGGCGAGCTGATCTCACCACATCGGCTTCGTTGCAGCCCGGGTTAGGTTGGGTCGGCTCGCGGTAGTTCACTACAGCTTCATGGGCCACTTCCTCGCCGCTGCAGCAACCTCAACTCGTGAATAATCTAGACTAGATAGAAGAGGCTAACGTATTGAATAAGAAACCTTTACTGGAAAATAATTTATATCATATCTCATCTAGCCTGTCAATTCATATTCCGGAATAGTCGACTGACGTAAAGTGTTTGACACAGATGCGATTAAATAATAAAAAGTGTTAATATGAAGTGGATGAATTCGCCGTTCTTTCAAAAATATTTAATGCCTGGTTTTGTCTTTCAATCTGTTGTGATCGCTGGGGGGTACGGTACGGGCCGTGAGTTGGTTGAATATTTTTTAGCCTTTGGCCCTCTGGGCGGACTCTTGGGAATGTTGACAGTGACTACAGTGATCTGGTCTTGTTTGCTCGCTCTGAGTTTTGAATTTGCGCGGATATCTCAAGCTTACGACTATCGCTCCTTTTTTCAAAATCTGCTCGGTCAATACGCATTCGTATTCGAGATTCTCTATTTTATTCTTTTGTGTATTGTCCTCGCAGTCATCGGATCTGCCGCGGGTGTTCTGCTCAGAGATAATTTCCATCTTCCCTACCTTGTGAGTGTCGCTCTCACAATGACGCTTATCGGATTTCTCGCATTTAAAGGCAGCCATTTGATCGTCAGGTTCTTATCGACCTGGTCCATCGTTCTCTATCTTGCCTTTAGTGCGTTTCTTATTGTTTCGCTCTTAAAATTTGGCCCAACCATACAGGATCGATTTTCTGAGGCCCTGATTATCCCACGTTGGCCTCTAGGAGGATTTAAATATGCCCTCTACAACATCGCTGTCATCCCTGCTGTTCTCTTTTGTGTCAAAGGGATCGAAACCCGCAAAGAAGCCATCTCTGCCGGTCTTCTGGGAGGAGTGATCGGCATATTTCCCGGACTCCTCCTCTACATCGCCATAGTCAGTTTTTATCCCTCTGTGTTACCGGAAGAAGTGCCGGTCGTCTTTGTCCTTCAACACATGGGACTCCCGCTTCTTTTGATACTCTTCCAGATCGTGCTGTTCGGAGCGTTGATCACGACAGGAATAGGTTTTATCCACTCTGTCAATGAGCGGATATACACGGCGCGACTCATGAAGGGAAATGAATTTCCAAGATGGCAGCGACCGATCGTAGCCGTAGGGCTTTTATGTTTGGGAATGAGCCTATCGACTCTAGGGCTCGTCAATTTGATCGCCAAAGGATATGGGACGATTAGCTGGGGATTTCTTGTCGTTTACGTCATCCCTATAGCAACGTACGGTCTGGCCAAGATAGTGCGCGAGAAGCGCTCTCATCACGAAATATCACAATAATAATAGTCTATCCTGGATTATTCACGAGTTGAGGTTGCCGTAGAGGCAAGACGCAAAGGATGCAGTTTGGTTGGTT
>JAGLRY010000096.1 GCA_023135995.1 Candidatus Aminicenantota bacterium
CAACGAAGGCTTTGTAGTGAGATCGACTCGCCCGAAGGGTGAAAAATGTCGATGAGAAATGAATATTTCATAGGATATGCAGTGCCCAAATGAGTATTCCGAAAGAACAATGTAAATTTCTGATATTGAGTCAGTTATGATAGGTGTCGACATTTTTTATGAATAATTCAGGTTTGTTAAAGCAATGATAGAATTATATCGATCACAATTTTCGGTTGATCGATGTGAATGCTGTGTCCTGAGTTCTCTACGATTATCTGTTCGCCCTTCCGGGAGAACTCCAGATGCTTTTTGGGATTGTCCAGGACGAGCTGACGGAATTTTACGAGGGTTTCCTCGCTTAGGCTTTTATGGAATGGTGAGAGAGCTCTATCTTTGGCCGTCATCACAATGATCGGCACATCCAATTTCACATCGATATCCAGCAACTGCTCTATCGTGGTCCACATCACTTTGTTTTCGCAATCGGGCCCACTTGGCAAGCCGGGAGGACCAGGACCACTCACCATCCGATCATGCCGTTTCCGCTCATCTTCGGTCATGATGGCCCGGAAATCATCCACCCAGGATTCGTGGCCACCATCGATGAGCACGATCCCCTTTGTCAGGTCAGGATAAGTTGCAGCAAACAGTTTGGCTAACTTCACTCCGTAAGAATGCCCGACAACCACATAAGGTCCTTGTACTTCAAGCTTATGCAGCATGGTTTTGAGCTCAAGGGTAGACTGAAGGCCCGTGCACGGATCTTTTCCCAGCTCGCTCTTGTAATAGCCGGCTCTGTCATAAGTCACAACAGTCGTTCTCTCCGCAAGGGCTGGCACAATACTGTCCCAGTATGCTTGTGGTGCCATGAATCCACTGATAAGGAGTACAACCGGAGAGCCTTTTCCAAACACACGGCAGTGCAACCGGTGGTCACCAACATCCACCATCTCCTCTCTGACAGTCATCTCAACAGATGAGGATTCATCCGCCGGCTTAAGCTCGACATCGCGGGTGATGATGGCGCGATGAGTGAAATGCGTATTTTTACCCTCACACTTTATGTCCAGTGGGGTCTCCAGAAATGTGGCCGTGATCTCGGCCGTCAAGGAAGAGTCTTTGGGCACTCGCACCTTCAGCCGAGGTCGAAGGCTCTTCGGCGGGAAACTGTACCAATACATCGTCACCCTCGTATCTTTTCCATGATTATACTTCACACTGCATTCTTCAACAGTGATGGGCTTCACACACTCAAACTTCACATTAACTGTGAAGGGTTGTTTTTCGAATTCCAAAAGCGTGTCAAGCTCCATAATCTGTTCTTCCCCATCTTCTTCAATACGATATGTGACATTATCTTTGACCCAGTCCATGTCCAGCGAACGCTCGATCTTCTGATAACTCTTTCTCAGGTTCATGCTTTCCTGCTGGCCAGAGATGTCTGCATTGATCCCCTTCAGATAATCAAAACTGACAAATTCCACGAATGTGCTGTCTTCTTTGCCATCATATCTTTGATTCACCCGCACTTCTTGCTCCCACGTGGATGTGTAGCTGGGAACGGTCATCAGATAGATGGAACAGCCCAGAATTAGCACAGCTATCGGAGCGAGAGCCCATTTCAAACGAAACCGTTTGAGCCCAAAAAGATCCCCCTTATAACTTCGATAAACGGCAACAAAACCCAGCAGAAAAGGCATGACAAACAGGGTCATGAGAAAGACCATAATCCCCGAAAATATCAATTCTGCCAAAAACGATCTCAGTTGCATGCCCATGAAGGCCACACCCCTGTAGATAAACTCATAGAGCTGGGGGATGAAAAGGAGCCGGATCATCAGATAAGGAGACAGTATAAAGAGCACACCTTTAAGCCATCCCCAGGGAACCAGACACGCCAAACTTAAGAGAAAAAGCCCTGAAGCGGGATACAGGGCCAGTCGGGGATTGACAAATGCCAGTGCGATCAGAGTAAATCCCAAAAGATAAACAGAGGACCGAATTTTATAAAAGAAGGCGTCCTTCCTCAGCCGCCACCGCCACAGCACCTGCAAAGCCAGCCATACTCCTAAAACTGTAAAGGGGATAAGATAGAGCAGATGCGGCCCAGGGTGGGCATACCAGTAAAACCGCTGACCCTTCAGGAATTTTAATACCCAATCCGACGCAGCAACGACAGTCGTCATAATGAAGAGAAGGACCAGGAGTTTGGGCCAGGATTTCTTTATCTTTTTATCTTCAAAAAAATCCTCGCGTCTTTTCCTCAGGAAAACCAGAGTGAATATCGCAAGGACAATACTGAGCCAAATAAACGCCTTCATCAGAATGGGAGGAACAAAGATGGTTTTTTCACCGAACAGAAGGAGCATGTAGTATCCCTTGTTCGGCTCTGGTTGCTCACGGTCGAATCTCCTCAAAAGCTCAAGGATCAAAGTGCCGCTTCTCTCCAACCCATCGATTGCGAAATTCTCCACAGAGTCATTCCGTGTGTGGATGGGATATCGCACATCGCTCACAAAGGCGATCGCCGGAATCCCTTTTCTCATAAAAGGTTCGTGATCAGAACCCGCCCCACCCAAGGAACCGTTCAACGACTGAAAGTGTGTGGGATAGATGATGTCCCGGTACCCGAGGGCATGGTAGGCGTCGATGCTGGCCGAAACCAGCCACTCCGGGCTCTGGTGTTCTGTCGTTTCGAGCCAGATCATGAGCGGCGAATCGTTGCTTGTCATATCGAGCTGGAGCATCAGCGCCACATTCTCCAGAGGGTAATTCTCCACAAAGTAGTTGGATCCCACCAACCCGGATTCCTCCCCGCCAAAAGCCACAAACACGTATGTGGAATAATGGGGCTCTTTGCTCATCACTCGGGCGATCTCTAAAAACGCAGCAACACCAGAGGCATCATCGTTGGCGCCGGGTATCTCTGGACCCGAGGAGTCGATATGCGCGCCGATGACGATCTCTCGATCAGATTGTCCCTGGAGCCGGCCGATCACATTTGCGCTGCTTGTGTTCATCCCTCCTGAAATCCGAGTGCGAACGGAGTAGGGAATATACTGCCATTCCACCTGGCAACCGAACTCGGCTAATTTTTCAGCTGTATAGGCTAATGCAGCCTTCTCTTGCGGTGAACCCATCGGGCGCGGCCCGATCGTCCCTGCCATGTGCTTGATGTGCTCAAAGGCTTTTTCTTTGGAAAAATCCTCTGCCCCGAGGAACGCTGAAATCAAAAAAACAACACAA
>JAGLRY010000097.1 GCA_023135995.1 Candidatus Aminicenantota bacterium
TGTAGTGAGATCGGCTCGCCCAAAGGGTAAAAGATGCCGACAATAAAATAGTAAGGGTTTTGAAATATAAATTTGTCAGAAGCTTTTATGAATAATTCAGATTGAAAAAAGGAAGGGATTAGTGGTGAAAGGTGGACTGACTCTCCGGGCTCAGCTCATAGCCTTTCTTTTCGAAGAGCCTTAAACAGGCATCAGCCACTTCAGGTTCATAGTAGATGCCTCTGTAATTCTTAATTTCATCCAGCGCCACATCAATACCTAGAGCAGGCCTGTAGGGGCGGTGCGAGGACATGGCCTCAACGACATCCGCAACGCTCAATATTTTCGATTCCAGTAGGATCTCCTCACCCTTCTTGCCCTCCGGATAACCTGAGCCGTTCACTCTTTCATGATGCTGGTGAACAATCTCTGCGACTGGCTCAGGAACTTCTGTCTCGATCATGATGTCATGGCCGTATTGCGGGTGAGCTTTGATGATGTTCAATTCGTACTCGCTCAGCTTGCCGGGCCTTGTCAAGATCTCAACGGGAATATAGATCTTGCCGATATCGTGAATAATTCCGGCGATGTTGATGTTTTCGACCATCTCTTTGGTGAGGCCCATTTCCTCTGCGATGGCCGAAGCCAGCGTGGCTACCCGCCGTTGGTGTCCTGCCGTGTAGGGATCGCGCATTTCGATCGTCGTGGCGAGCGCCTGGATGGTTACTTCAATGGTTCTCTGTAATCTTTCCTGACTCTCCTTGAATTTTTCCTCGACTGTCTTCATTTTCTCTCGTGTACGAATGGCTGCGATTCCGTACGAAAGGTCTTCTGCCAGGGCTGATAAAAGCACTATTTCCCCTTTCCCGAAGCCCTCAGGATCTCCAGAAAAGATATTGACTGCTCCTAGCGTCTGATCGTCCCGGATCAGAGGGAAAGCGACCGAAGACAAAAATCCGCGCTTGGATGCCTCTGCTTTCCATGGGACAAACCCATTTTTTTTTGCCAGGTTCTTTTCTATGCTGACCTCACCTGTTTGGATAGCTGTGCCTGCAGGGTCTTTGTTCATCTTGACTTGCGACCAGGTCAACTCGATCGAACTCAGATACCCATTCTCGTCTCCCGCATAAACAACAGGGCGCACCTTTTTATATCGACCATTTCCAGGGAATCCGATCCAGACAAAGGGATATCCACCCAGCTCTACGATAACTCGGCACATTTTATTGAGGAGAGTGGTTTCTGTGTACGAGCGTACCAATGCATAGTTCCCCTCTTTGAGGGTATCAAACGCCCGATTCAAGTTCTTGTGAACGAGTCGATCGCGTTTGGAATCGACAGAACCCTGGCTTGCGCCTAAAATACGATTATCCATAATAATGCGTAGGTTTAGTCGCACCTCTTATGGAAAAATTGATTGAATGAAAAAGATGGGCGGCGGTGGGACAAGTGATTCATACTGGTCCACTAGTAAATCTCAAAATGACCGAATCCCCTCCTGGAACAGGGATCGAAGACAAGAAGAGCGATAACCTCAGGCTAATCGATATTATTCTTGGAAGTTACAGAGTAAAGAGATCCCGCCAGGGCCTTGATGGCGCATCCTTCCTTCCCCTGATCTTCGTTGGCAACAAACCAAGCACAATCCCCCTTAAGGCATCTGGCTTGTTTTTCTTCTATGTCTGATATGAATCCAGGCTCTTTGATCGCGATCATCAATAATGGGCAGATGTCAAGCATTGCAGTTCCCCAATTTAAATTTTTCTTCTTCTTTTTATAATGAAAACTTGCCATTGTCAAACTCTTTCCAATTGTTTCAAATTTCCGATTCTTTGGATTATAATAGTCCCAAGATTTAATAATGAAATTCCAATGCCAATTAAAGGGATCCGATAATGAAGAAATATTTGGTTCTTTTGCTTGTGGTCAGTTTTATCGTTGCCGGAACACATTGTGCTTCATGGGGTAAAAAAGAAAAGGGTGCAGCTATCGGTGGAGCCTCCGGCGCGGTCCTTGGTGGTGTCATCGGAAAGGCCGTAGGGAGCACTCTCGCCGGAGCCATCATCGGTGCGGCTGTGGGCGGAGCCGCTGGTTACTACATCGGCAGCTACATGGACAAACAGGCGGCAGAGATCGAAAGAGATATCGAGGGAGCTAAAGTCGAGAGGATCGGCGAGGGCATAAAGATCACCTTCGACTCCGGAATCCTCTTCGATGTGGACAAGGCAACCTTGAAGCAAAACAGCAAGGATGAGCTGGCCGAATTGGCCATGATCCTCAACAAGTATGCGGACACGAATATTCTGATTGAGGGACACACAGATTCAACGGGCTCGGAAGAATACAACCTCGCTCTCTCGAAGAGAAGGGCCGAGTCTGTATCGAATTGGCTTGCCATGCAAAAAGTCGATCCCACGCGTTTCACGATCATGGGTTACGGAATGGCCCAACCCGTAGCACCCAACGAAACAGCAGAGGGGCGTGCATTAAACCGGCGCGTGGATGTGGGGATCATGGCAAATGACAAACTGAAAAAGGTGGCGAAAGAAAAAACTCAAAATCCGTAAATAATCCAGGTCAGAAATAATATCTTGCCCCGATCCCTCCATTAAAAGACACCTCTGTCTTTGGAGCCAGGTCAAATATCGGAACGATCTCCAAAAAAATATCCACGGGCGCATCATCAAACATGTAGATGAGTCCTAGGGGAAATCGGATACCGACTCTGTCGCGATGTTCATCTTTGTACCTGATTCCAAGCCCATAATAGAATGGGAGCACATGTCTTTCTGCTTTGATCAAGCGAAAATTGTGAAACGTCCAGTCCAAGTGCAAATGGAAGGAGTTTTCATGACCAAAAGCCCAGGCAGCAGCACCGACTAGTGCCGTTTTACCCCCGGTCCAGTGCTTGAAACTTATCCCGGTGGGCTCTCCCAATATGACTCCCAGGCCAAATCCCCTACTTTGCGCAAGAATCGTTCCACAAAACATCACACCCATCATCAGAACAAGTAGTATCACTTTTCTCATTTTGACGTCTCCATTTACATAATCCTACGGTTAAGACTTATGAAAAATTGCCTAATAATTAAGTCGAACTTCAAAAGTAAATCTTGCGCTAAAATCTAAAACGATCTTTGTCATCAACCTTTTTGGTTAATTTTTTCCACACCTTTTATTTTATCCAGAAGGTCTTGCACTTCCTTTTCTTTCTCCCCTCCCAAGTAGAGGTATTTCTCAAAATACGTTTTGGCCCTTACGACATCTTCTTTCTCAAGGTAGATTTTTCCCAGTTCATAATGTGGCTCGGATCGGTCCGCATCCAGATCAAGGGCCAACTGGAACTGCTCCAAAGCCTTATCCCACTTTTTTTGATTCACATACAATTGCCCCAGCGACATACGTGAGTGGAAGACGACACGTCTTCCGACAACGATCAGTGACGCACTGAGCTCATCTTCTGATATTTCATCCTGACCCTTTTGGCCTTTGATGACCTCAAAATGAATGGCTCTCTTCCAGTTCTCTTCTGCCTTCGCATCATCTCCGATTGCCGCGTAAGTGCAACCCAAGTTGTAATAACCCATAGCATCCGTCTTATGGATAGAGACTACATTCTTATAGGCACGGATTGCATGATCATACTCTCCCAGCTTGAAGTATATGTTGCCGAGCAGATCATGGGCATCACGAAAGTTCTTTTTGATACTCACAGCGATCCACGCATACTTCAAAGCATTGAGCATCTCACCTTTCATGTTGTAAACCAGAGCGAGATTGTAATCCAATCCGGGCCAGTGGTCATTGACCTCTAAAAACCTTTTGATCAATCCGATCGCGGAATTGAGCTCACCCAAACGAACGAAGGAGACCGCAGACCTGTTCATGACATCCAAGACAAAATCCAAATCGGATTCGATTCTATGCTTGAACTCCGGTTTTATCTCCTCGATGATAGTCTTAGACAATCCGGGTTTTTGCCCCTCTTTTTTGATTGAGTGCCTTTTTTCTACCCTCTCGAGCAAAAATTTTGTTTCAAAATCATAAGGCACGAGTTTCAGAACCCGTTCAAGAAGGAGTTTAGCCTCGTCGAACTGCCCCTGATTATAGTGGACTATACCCAGATCTTTTATGGCTTCAACCAGATAGGGCTTCAGTTCAATGGATTTTTTAAGGCTGGAGATTGCGTATTTTATCCTTCCATATCCGTCATAAGCATAGCCGATCAAAAAATAGAATTCCGCTTCTGTACCGGCTGCTTGCTGTGCTCTCCTTGCTCTCACTAAAGCTTGAGTCCAATTGTTCTGCTCAAGCTCGATATCGATCAATTGACAGTAGCATGAGACTGGGTCATAGCCCGCTCGAACGGCCTGCTCGAAATAATTCTTGGCCCGATCATATGCCCCATTTTTTTTCTGCTCCAATCCAAGAATAAAGTATGGAAGACCGTAATTGGGATTCTCCTGCTGCAGTTTAACGGATAAGACCTTCTCATTTTCCTTCGTCAACCCGTACTCTTTCCCCACACTCTTCCTTTTTTTCTTCAGGAGCTCTTCAAACACAGGGATATATCGGTGGTACACCTTAAGAGCTTCTTCGACATTTTCCTGTTGATAATGGACAAAACCCAGAAGTATGAGTGCTTCAGGATCATCCGGAAAGTGAATGAGTTCTTCATTCAATAGTTCAATGGCTCTGTCATTCTCCTCCAGTCGGAAGTGACAGAAGGCCATTTTGGTCCTTATATTCTTCCTGTTGGGTTCCTTCAGAATGACCTGTTCGAAGCCAGATATGGCCATTCTGTAGCTCATAATATCCATACTCTGCTGAGCCTTTTTTTCGGTGATGTCCTCGGCATAGATAAAGGATGGACAAAGTCCTATGAAACAAGCGAGTAAAAAAAGGCCTATATATGTGCGACCCATGAGTATTTATTATTTATCAATTCGCCGATTTACTCAAGCTTCACC
>JAGLRY010000098.1 GCA_023135995.1 Candidatus Aminicenantota bacterium
GTTGGCGACTTCGATCTTTTTCTCATCCAGGTCAATGCCGATGATCTGTCTTACGGGTGAACCTAAGCTCAGAATGTTGGGAAAGAGGCCATTCCCGCAGCCTAAGTCGACGATCGTTCCCTCTCTGGGAAAACATGCCTCCAGCTGGATCAACGGACAGATCCTCAACTTGATCCTCAGGTAGGCACGCGTGATGAAGGAGGCATCTCTGTAGAGTTCGAAGATCTTGTTCTTATCTATCATACGGCGTTTCCGATGTTCCTGGAGGTCTGTTTTTCGAGGAATTTGGGGAGAGTATCTGGAACTGTTTTGCTCTGAGCGGATGAATTTTCATTGTCGAATCTGAGCATTACTCCATGTAGTGATTGTACCAGAACTGGAATATGATCAACGGCCACAACAGTTGTCGATGATTGTGTGCGCCCTGGAAATGTTCCTTCAGGAGATTGTCGATGGTGGCCTGATTGAAGAATCCATGTTTGTTTAAATTCGTGGGAGACAGGACATCCGTGACAAAATCCTTCAACTCATTCCTGATCCAGATACCCAGGGGGATATCGAAACCGATCTTTTTCCGTGTCAATATTTCAGGGGGCAGGTACGGAGCCATGGCTTTTTTCAGGATGTGTTTGGTCTTGAGTCTCTTGAGTTTCAGAAAGCTGGGGATGGTTGCCGTGTATTCAACGAAGGTGTGATCCAGGAAAGGCACGCGGATCTCTAAAGAATTGGCCATGCTCATCCTGTCTGTCTTTACAAGTAGATCATCCTGGAGGTAGAGCTTTAGATCCAGATAGCCCAGCCGGCTCACGGGGTCTTCGGCTGTGCTATTATTGAGATGGTAAAAAATGGGAGCGAAAAGGTCTTCGCTCAATTTTTCATGGATATCGGGGGCAAACAGTTTTTCTTTCTCAGCGGGGCCGTAGGCTCCCCACCAGATGAAGTTGGAAACCTCCGGGGGATAGTCGATCCCGGATATGAATTTTTTGGCCTTAAATTCAAAACTCAGTCTTTTTCCTGATGCGGGAAGCATCCGGACGATATTTTTGACTATTCCGTTTCTTATAATCTTCGGGACTCTTCTGTAGAGACGCGCCACTTGATAGGCCTTGTAGGTGTCATACCCGGCAAAAAGCTCATCCCCCCCCTCGCCCGCAAGCGCCACGGTGACGTACTTTCGAGCCAGGTTCGAAATGATGTATGTGGGGATGATCGATGCATCGGCCAGCGGTTCGTCCAGATATTCGATCAGCTTTGGGACGAGTTCTCTCACCAGGTTCGACTCTACGATGAATTCCTGGTGGTCTGTTTGGAAGCGGTCAGCCACGACCTTGGCATATCCCAACTCGTTAAAAGTCTCCTCCTTGAAGCCGATGGAAAAGGTCTTTATCTTGGAAACCGCCACTTCGCTCATCAACGCTGTTATGGAACTCGAGTCCATTCCACCACTGAGGAAGACACCCAGTGGGACATCACTGATCAGTCGCTTTTTCACGGATTCTTTCAGCCGCTCGTAGATCTCCTCCATGATCGTCTCTTCGCTTGCGTTGGAATCGGTGTCTGCTGCGTGGGAGACGTCCCAATATGGATTTATTTGGGTTTTTGTGTCGGTGACGACGATCATATGTCCGGGCAGGAGCTTCTTGATGCCTTTAAAGATCGTTTGGGGGGCTGGAATGTATTCGAATGTGAAGAAACGCGACATGCCGTCAAAATCCAACTTTCTTTGATAGTCGGCCTGCAGGATGGATTTTATCTCGGAGGAAAAAACAAGAGTCTTATCCGATTGCCAGTAGTGGAGAGGTTTGATCCCAAGACGATCTCTTGCGAGACAGAGTGTATTCGTCTTTTTATCCCAGAGGGCTATCGCAAACATGCCATTCAGTCGCGAAACAAAGTCCTCCCCTTCTTCTTCATAGAGATGAGCGATGACTTCTGTGTCTGACTTTGTTGTGAAGATGTGTCCTTTTTGGATCAACTGTTCCCGTAATTCGGGGAAATTGTAGATCTCCCCGTTGAGGATGACCCAAACACTCTTGTCCTCGTTGGACATGGGCTGATGTCCTGTAACAAGGTCGATGATGCTCAAGCGGCGCATTCCGAGGGACACTTTTCCGTCGGAATAGTAGCCCTCATCATCGGGGCCGCGGTGGACCATCACAGAGCACATCTTTTTTGTGATGTTCTCTGCCTCTGGTCCCAAACCGTTGAATCCGTAAATGCCGCAGATGCCACACATTGTCTTCCTTTGGTGTCCCTAATGTATCCGAACACAGATAGAATATCAATCCCCCGTCATGGAAACAAAGCGTGTCTAGGAGGTTGAGCTGTGGTATAATTTGAGCCAAATTTTGTACGGATCGACACATTGGACTCGAACGAAGTGATTCTGCTCAACCCGCCGGGGGATAAACTGTACATCCGGGATTATTACTGCAGTTTTTCCTCCAAGGCCGATTACTATTGGCCGCCCCAGGACCTCATATATCTCAGCGGGATCCTGAACGAAGAGTATTCTGTTCGGGTCATCGATGCCATCATCAACAGGCAGACCGAAGATGATGTTCTATCGGAGATCGAGGATTCCGGAGCCCGCGCTCTGATATTTACGACCGGGACAGCCACAATGCAGTCTGACCTGCGATTAATGGAAAGAGTCAAAGCCAAGTCAGATATAAAGATTATAGCCAGTGCAGGGATTTTGCCCTTTATCGGGAATGAATTCCTCAAACGGTATGAATATGTCGACGCCCTTCTTCTGGATTTTACCAGCCTGGATATCTGTGTTTACATAAGATCAAACGACCAGCTTGACGATCCATTGCAGGGACTCATCACAAGGAAAAATGGGCAGTTTATCCAGAGCACTGAAAAGCTGCTGCTCACGTATACCGTTCCTGTCCCCAGGCATGACCTCTTCGATTTTAAAAAATACCGGATCCCGATCGCTCGCAGATTTCCTTTTACAGTCGTTGTGACCTCATTAGGTTGCCCGCACAGTTGCGGGTTCTGCACAGCTGGTGCGTATGGCTATAGGACGAGGGATGTGGACGGAGTCATCGAAGAGCTCCGTTTATTAAGCCGTCTGGGTGTGAAGGAGATCTTGTTCCAGGATCCCACTTTCACGATCAACACGAATCGTGTTGTCGAGCTCTGCAGCAAGATGGTCGAAAACAAGTTTGACTTTACCTGGAGCTGCAACGCCGATATCAAATCATTCAACGAGGATAAGATCAAACACATGAAGGCGGCTGGATGCCATACGGTGTCCCTGGGCATCGAAAGCGGGAATGAAAAGATCCTCCAAAAATATTCAAAAAAGATCACCACGGAAGAGATCAAGAGCACCATCCGTATGCTGAACGAATACAAGATCCGGGTGCTGGGCTATTTCATCATAGGCCTGCCGGGCGAGGATGAGGATTCCATCCGGCAGACCATCGATCTTGCCAAACAGCTGGACATCGATTTTGCTTCCTTTGCCATAGCCACCCCTGATGTGGGGACACCGCTTCGAAGAGAAGCCCTGCAAAAAGGATGGATGCGTGCCGAAAAGGATGTGTTCGACAGCACGGATTTCCCTGTTCTTGAGACTGGGAATCTTTCAAAGGAAGACGTCTGGAAACTCAGGAGTCAGGCTGTCCGGGAGTTTTACCTCAGGCCTTCCTATCTGTTCAAGAAAGTGCGTCAGATCCGGAGTTTTCGGGATGTGAAGCTGGCGGCCTCGAACGCGCTATCGCTTTTTCGAAAGTCATGAAAAAAGTCATAATCAATGCCGATGATTTCGGTCTGGTCCAGGGGGTGAACGAAGGGATTGTCAAGGCCCATCAAGAGGGTATCCTGACAAGCGCAACGCTCATGGCCAACATGCCGGGATTTGAGGAGGCCGTGGTTTTGGCCATCGCAAACCCGAAGTTGGGCGTGGGCGTGCATCTCAATATACTCCGGGGACAACCCGTCTCACCCGCCCAGAATGTGAAGAGCCTTCTCTCGAAGGAGCTTCATTTTATCCCAAGTGTTTCGAGCCTTCTTCGTCGAATTGTCTGGAAACGGATCAACTTCGATGAGGTCGAAAGAGAGTTCAGAGCCCAGGTGGAGAAGGTGTTGGGATCTGGCATTGAACCCAGTCACATCGACAGCGAAAAGCACATTCACTTGATCCGGCCTCTCTTCCGGATTGTCCTGAAACTGGCGAAGGAGTACAAGATCGATAAGGTTCGATTTATTCGGGAATACTGTATCTCCCCCCGGCCGGCGCAGATGTTCAAATCGATTTTCATTTCCCTGTCCTCGACCTCCATGAAAAAGAGAATGGTCGAAGAGGAGGTCCGCTCCCCCGACAACTTCTATGGCGTGTGTGACAGTGGCCTGATCACCAAGGCTAAACTCCAGAAAGCGCTTCGAGGTGCCAAAGAGGGTGTCACAGAAATTATGGTTCATCCTGGATTTATCACACAAGAAATGATAGAGTTAGAAAAACAGATCGGTCCTTATTACATCAACGCATTCAGAGAGAAAGAGTTAAACGCACTGCTCGATGAGAAATTGCCCAAAGTCATTGATGATTTGGGGATTCAGTTGATAAATTTTAATCATTTATAAACGTAGATCCATGGACGAAAAAGACAAAAACCTGAAAATCTCGATCGTGGTTCCCTTTTACAACGAGGAGGACAACATCGAGGAGCTTTATGAAAAATTGACCCATGTGCTCAATGATTTGGATGTGTCCTACGAGTTGATCTTTATCGATGACGGCAGTACAGACAGAACCCACGACATATTGATGGGACTCTTCGATTCTGACAAAACAGTCAAGGTCATTATACTGCGCAAGAATTTCGGACAGACCGCTGCGCTCCAGGCTGGGTTTGACCATGCCAAGGGTGAGGTCATTATCACTATGGACGGGGACCTGCAGCATGACCCCGGGGATATCCCCAAGTTGTTAGCTCCATTGGAAGAGGGCTTTGATATTGTCTCGGGATGGCGCAAAGAGCGGAAAGATCATTTTCTCCTGAGGCGATTTCCCTCTTGGGTGGCCAACAGGATCATGAGGTTCCTCTCGGGAGTTAAGATCCATGATTTTGGGACGACTTTTAAGGCCTACAAGCGGGATGTCCTCGAGGGGCTTCGGCTCTACGGAGAGCTTCATCGCTTTATCCCAGCTCTCATCAGCCGGACGGGAGTGAAGATCACTGAAGTCCCGATCAAGAATGTGGTCCGTCAAAAGGGAAAATCGAAATACGGCCTCTCGCGTGTCCGCAGAGTCCTCTTTGACCTGATGACCGTCAAGTTCATTATCAGTTTCATCGACCGGCCGCTGCAGTTCTTTGGCCTTATCGGCTTCGTCCTCGGAGGCATCGGATTCACCATTGCCCTCATTATGACTGTTGGATTTTACTTTTTTGAATGGTCGATCAGAGACAACCTGGGAAATTTAATTCTCAGTGTGTTCTTGATGATCACGGGACTTCAGTTCATCATGACCGGCTTACTGGCAGAGATCATCTCGCGCATCTATTTCACCACTCATGAGATGCGGATCTACTCCGTGGCAGAAATGAAATCCCATCAGCCTTCCGGGGATGAAGAGGGGACCTGAACCTGGGCCCAGAATGAGGGATAGCTGTTGAACAATATTTTGTTCAAAAGAGTTCAACAGAAAGCCGACCTTTTAACTTGGGTGGGTCTTGTTCTTTTTTCTGCCTTTATCTTTTTCCTCCTCATCCAATCCCTGGATGCCCTCTCTCTCTGGATGGATGAAGGATTCTATTACCTCGCTACACAGAAGATCCTGGATCTGGGTTATCCTCTATTCCCCTCTGGGCATATTTATTACAAAGCCATTTATTATGCGTACGTTTCGGCTCTTTTTACGCGTATTTTTGGATTCACCGTTTTTAATCTCAGGCTGATCAGCGTTCTCTGTACTTTGTCGCTACTCCCTGTGGTCTATCTCATGGGGAAAAGACTGTTCAATCGAATGATCGGCCTGAGCGCTGCCGTTGTCTTTTCTCTGTGTGTGTGGGTCGCAGAATACGGGCGCGTCGATCTTTATTTTGCGCCCCTCCAGCTTGTGAGTTTTGGCGGCCTCTATCTTTTTTACAGGGGATTTTTTGAGGAAAAACACAAGTATAAGGTTTTGGCCACCGCTTCTTTTTTGGTCGCTCCTTTGGTCCACCAGCTGGGGATGAGTGTCTGGTTCTGTTTTCCCGCTTTTTTCTTGATAAAAGGGGCGAGGAGATTTGTCCGCAGAGATGTGCTGCTGAGTTTTTCTCTAACAACAGTGTTCTATCTCTTCGTCCAGCTCCATGAGTATTTCTTCTGGGAAGTCGGATATGTGTATGCCAAGACGGATCAAAGTCTTCAGGGTATGATCCAGTATTTCTTCTCCAGTTTCTCCCTCAAATACTTTTATGAGTTCTACGGAAGTTTTCCGCTGATGAGCTTGATCATCTTCGCCGGATTTTTTCTCCTCCTCGGGACTTGGTTCCGGGAGGGGAAAATGGACGAATCCCGCCCTCTTTCCTTTTCTAGGAGTTGGCTATTTTTGTATCTCTGCCTTCTTTTTCCCATCCTCTTCCTCGGCTTTTTTAGAACCCATGTCCACCCCCGTTACCTCTACCAGCTGTATCCTCTTTTTGTGGTGTTGTATGCCGTGAGTCTTTTTAAAATGGCCCAGATCCTCATCGAGCTTTTAACGATGTCGTATGCGCGGAAAAAAGCGGCCGCTTTTTCCGCCGCCGCAGGTGTTCTTTTTGTGATCCTCCTCTTTCTGACTGCCGAGGGCGTGGGTGTAGGAAAGGTGAAGACAATCGTGAATCGACAGTATGGAGACCCTATCCGAACGGATATCATCTATCGATCGGGGAGACATCAGCACTATGACCACAGAGGGCCGGGTGAGTATGTCCGCCACTTTCTCGAAGAGGATGACCTGGTTGTGGCCATCCATGTAGTCTTTCAGCACATCTATGCAGGACGAGTGGATTATTGGCTGTGGTCCGGAGGGCCCGGGACTTGGGATGCATGGGAGGAAACGGCGGAGGGATGGAAGGATTTTTATATCGGCGCCAAGTGGATCAACAATCTCAAGGATCTTAGACGAGTACTGGAGAAAAATCCTGAAAAGAAAGTCTGGGTCATCGCATCTCCTTCCATTCTCCGAAGAGACCACATCAAGGAGAACATCGCTCAGTTCATCAAGTCCGATCCAGAGAGGCGTGTCTTCAGAGGAAAAGACGGAATGTCAGAGGTCTATCTGTGGAATGAAACGGTACAAAAACTGACCGGCCCGGCTCACACCATGGAGGGAGAATGGCTTCCCGTCCTTTTCGGAAAAACAACATACGAGGATGAGGCTTCAAAAGGGTGTGCCTTCTTTGTTCCCAAAGAGGAGGATGGAGGCAAACTCTGCTATTACACAACAGAACAGGCCTTTTCACCCGGACGTTATTCGATCTCTTTGCGTTTAAAGGCGCAAGATTTCGAAAGGGGGGAGGATCGACTGTTTGGTGTTGCCCTTTTAAAAGGGCCAAGGGGCGATCTATTGGCATCCTATATAGTGAATGGAGACATGATCGAGAAAGGAGCAGCCTACCAGCATTATAGCTTCAGCTATTATCAGAGCCAGGAGAGCCAGCTGTACCTGAAGTTTTTATTCACGGGTCGAGGAAATGTGTGGCTCGATTATGTGGATATCGAACCTGTGGTCGAGCCTCTGACAGATAAAACATCTTAGGATATAAAATTTTCAATTTGAAAGATAAGGGTAAAAACTTTCCGAGAGATGGCAGAACAGACAAAGAACAAAAGGAGGGTGGGATGACAGATGATTTTCGAGGGAGTGTACAGAAGGAGCTCATCGAAAAAAAGGGATCTTTTTTTTCAAAGTATTCCACGCTGTTTCTGGGGAAGAAAGGATTTTTTTCATTTCTCAGGTATGAGTGTGTGACCCTGTTCTTTTCTGGGATGCCCGGCGCACTGGGTTTTTTTCTGCGTAAGATCTTCTATCCAAGCTTGTTCAAGCAGGTGGGGAAAGGGGTGATCTTTGGACGGAACGTCACTGTGCGCCATCCGAAAAAGATCACGATCGGCGACAACACCTCTATCGACGACAATGTGGTACTGGATGCTAAAGGGGAGGCAAACGAAGGGATCGCAATCGGCCCAAATGTCTACATCGGCCGGAACACCATTCTGAGTTGTAAGGAGGGGTCGATCTATCTGGAGGATTACTGCAACATATCCGCCAACTGTATGCTCCTCTCAGAGACAGAGATCCGGTTGGGGCAGTACTGTTTCTTGGCCGGGCAGTGCTATCTTGTGGCCGGGGGAAATCATGCATTCGATGATACGTCCGTTCCGATCATGTTCCAGCCCTCCTATTCCAAGGGCGGGATAGCCATCGGTGAGGATGTGTGGCTGGGAGCGGGTGTCATTGTTCTGGATGGAGCCAACGTGGGTAAGGGAACCGTTGTAGGTGCAGGAGCGGTGGTGACCGAGCCTCTTCCAGAGTACTGTATTGCGGTGGGAAGCCCCGCCAAAAAGCTCAAAGACCGAAAGACCACCATCTGATTCAGGGCAAATTGTTAAGCCTTGCGCTTGTGGGTTTTTTCTTCCAGTTCCTGGATGACGACCGAACAGGCCATGTTACCCACGACGTTAACACAGGTCCGGACCATATCGAGCAGCCTCTCCACTCCCAGTATAAGAGCGATCCCCTCGAGAGGGATACCCAACTGTTTCAGCACTAATGCTAAAGCTATGATCCCGGCCATCGGAACACCGGCGGCACCGATAGAGGCCATGACAGCCATGAGCACGATCATGACTTGGCCGGTCAAGCCCAGGTTGATCCCATAGATCTGTGCGATGAAGACCGCAGAGACACCCTGATAGAGCGCGGTGCCGTCCATGTTCACGGTCGATCCCAAGGGAATCACAAAGCTGGAATACTCTCGCTTGACGCCGATATGCTCTACGCTCTCCATGGCGACAGGGAGCGTGGCCATTGAGCTGGAAGTGCTGAAAGCGATGATGATGGCTTCTTTGGCAGCCCTGAAAAAAATCAAAGGGTTCATTCTGCCGAGCAAACTGACCGACAAGCTGTTGAAGGTGATTCCATAGAGGATGAGGCCGCCGATAACGACAATGCAGTATTTGAGCAGGGTGAAAAGGATATCCACTCCAAAGCGGCCGATAACCGATGCACTCAAGGCCAACACGCCGTAGGGAGCGACTTTCATGACGATGTGGACCACTTGAATGAAGATGTCGTTGAGGGCGTCGAGCATCTTGACCAGGGATCCGGATTTCTCCGTGGGGATGAGCGTAAGGACTATGCCAAAAAGGATGGCCATAAAAATGATCTGAAGCATGTTGCCATCGATAAACGCTTTGACGGGATTCGTGGGCACGATATTGACCAGGATCTCGATTATAGAAGGTTTTTCTTCCATGCGTTTGATTCCATCTTGAGCTCTGGCCTCGTAGTTTTCCAGGAGCTGGGCTTGGACATTACCGGGCAAACCCTCACCGGGTTTGACGACATTGGCCAGGGAGAGGCCCACACAGATGGCAATAATTGTTGTGATGATGAAATAGACGGATGTTTTGGCGCCGATGCGGCCCAGTTTTTTTATGTCTCCGAGACTGGCCGTTCCCAACATCAATGAGACAAAAACCAGGGGGACGACGATCATAGTGATCAGGTTGAGAAAGACCGTACCCACGGGTTCGATGAAGAGGACCTTTTCTCTGAACACGAGTCCGGCAATAATTCCCAGGACGAGTCCGAGGAAGATCTTGGTGTGAAGTTTGATTTTCATAGATACCGTCCGTTCACCGTTCTAACCTGGATAGTTCAGGCTAATGCTTCCGGGCCTTGTATATAAAATTAGATGTGCTGTCGAATCGGCCGGAGGCAGGAAGAAATTTTTCTATGGTAAATCCCTTCTCTTCCAGAAAACCTTTGACCTCTTCCGGATAGTAGTGATGTCTTATCGGGACAAAATACCAATCCATAATGAGCTCTTCCAGTTTTTCACCCTTTCGGGATTTTTCTCTTTTTTTAAAAAAGAAAACGATGGGAGCGAGACATATGGCAAGGACTTTGGAAAGGAATTTCCACGACTTCTTGGGGGTCCGGATCAGAGTCTTGCGGATGATTTCATGGAGGAAAGTGATTTTTGTTTTGGTATACACCGCAAGGAGTATGGATCCCTCTTTTTTCAACACTCTAATCAGTTCTTCGATGGCGCCGAAAGGATTTGTGGTGTGATGGACAGTGCCCCAGGCCCAGACGATGTCAAAACTCTCATCCGCAAAGGGAAGGTTCAACATGTCCTCTTTTTGGAAATGCGCCGTTTCAAGATTAAATTTGTCCTTCAAGCTCTGCGCGGTTTCGAGACTGCCCTCGCTGATGTCGATTCCTGTGACGTTTGCCGCGCCGTTTTTGGCAAAAATGATGCTGAATATTCCTGTTCCACACCCGGCGTCGAGGATTTTTTGCCCGGAAACTTCGGTGTCCGAATAGAAAATTTTCCAATGATTTTCTGATGCTTCATATTCAGGGAGGTACTCAGTCCAAACGACATCATAAAATTCACCGACTTTTTCTTTGTCCATTAGTGCGTCTACTCTGCCTATTCAAACGATTGACTCGTGTCATTTAAAATTGGAGATATCTTAATGGCTTCTCCCCCTTAAGTCAATTATATGAATTATTCATAAAAGCTGCTGACAAATTTATATTCAAAGAACACTCCATATTTTTTTGTCAGCATCTTTTACCCTTCGGGCGAACCGATCTCAC
>JAGLRY010000099.1 GCA_023135995.1 Candidatus Aminicenantota bacterium
ACTACAGCTTCGTGGGCCACTTCCTCGCCGCTGCAGCAACCTCGACTCGTGAATAATCCATCTCTTATCTGGACCTTTGAGCTAGAGCCAGTTATGGGCCTTGTACCACTCCACGGTTTGGATCATTCCTTCCGAAAAGTTGATTTTTGGAGCATAGCCGAGCTCTTGTCTGGCCTTTTGAATGGCCAGGGGTTTGGGGTGGATGAAGAAGCTCAGTTTGCCCCGGGTCAAAGGGGCTTCTTTTTTGATGAGAACAAAGGATTTCTCCAAAGCTAAAGCAGCCAGCTTTACAAGAAAGAGCGGAAGAGCGATCGGCGGGATCTTGCTCCCCGTTGCGGAAGCGATTTTTGTGACGATGTCCCTCACTTGTAAGACTTCACGCCCGGCAATGTGGTAAATATGACCTCTCTGTCCCTTCTCTGAACACAGGAAAACACCCCCCACTAAGTCTTCGATGTGGACTGGCGTTTGAAGTGTTTCGCCTTTTGTGACGAGAATGAATCTCTTTTTAGAGATGGCTTTGAGGAGTTTGAATGTTCGTCTGTCTCCCGGGCCATAGACCCATCCCGGTCTGACGATGACGATGTCCATACCCTTTTCGGCCAAGTGACGGGCGATGTTTTCTCCTTCAAGCTTGCTACGGTCATAACTGTTTTGGGGATTTAGGGCATAGTCCTCATGGGCCAACTCGCCCTTTTTGACCGACCCTAAAACACCTGCTGAGCTGAAGTGAATGATTTTCGGGACACCGGCATCCTTTGCAGCCTGGAGGACATTTTTTGTGCCATCAGCGTTTATGCAGAAAAAATCATTCTCGGACATGATGGAGGCGCCCAGGGCTGCCGCACAGTGAAAGAAAATGTCCACTCCCTCAAAAATTCCTACCAGTGAACGGGGATTTGTGATATCCCCCTCAACTACTTCATGCTCATAATCGGATGCGGATTCACTTTCCAGGACGCGGTTGTGTTGGAGAACACGAACATCCCACTGTCTTTGTAAGCATTCCCGCATCAACGCACTACCGATGAATCCGGATGCTCCTGTGATAAATGCTCTCATTGCGATAAATCCTTAGCCCGGTGTACCCGTGGCTTTGTCGAGAACTTGGTTGATTCTTTCCTTGTATCGGGAATATGTGTAGTCACGAGCGGCTTTTTCCTTCGCAAAGTTTGCTCTCTCCTGAGCCCTTTGATCAAAAAGGGCAAAGGAGATTCCTTCGGCCATACACTCCGCATCGGGCTCAACAAGCACCGATATCTGGTCAGAGAGGACTTGGGTGTGTGTCCAGAGATTGGTAGCGACCACCGGCTTTCCCGATTTGAGAAAGGAATAGATCTTGAGCGGGGTGTTCGTTCCTGAAAGACGGGGAGAGACCAACACATCAGCCAGGCTGATGAAGAGCGGCATTTGTGAGGGCGGAACCTGTCCTGTAAAAAAGACTTTCCCGGCAATGCCCAGTTCTTGGGCTTTGTCTCTTTCCCTCTCCACCGCAGCTGGGCTCTCTCCCACAAGCACAAAGACGACCCGGTCGTCTATAATCTGGGATGCCGCCTCCAAGAGGAGCGGGATCCCTTGGTAGGGCTGAAAGTTGCCCGCATAGAGCACGATCTTTTTATCCTCGGAGGCGAATTCTTTGCGTTTTTGCCTGATCTCCTCTGCCGAGAATTCCCTGGTGTCGAAATCGATGAAATTTTCAAGAAGGATGGCCTTATCAGCATAGCCCCCTTGTTCAACCTGTTTGAGCAAGTCAAGACAGATAACGATGATCGCGCTTGAATTCTTCAAGATGAACCGCTCCATCCCTAAAAACACTCTTTTGAGCAGCTTGGACCGGCTAAAATCGAAATTTTCCAGCTGTTGGGGAAGGCTGGAATGCATATCGTATATATGAGGGATCCCCGATATCTTGCTCAGGATAACCCCAAAAAGAGCTCCCTCTTCATGGGAAAAGATCAGGTCGTACTTGTTTCGCAAGAGCATCCTGCTTGCTTTGAGAAACAGGAGGAAATCGAGAGGGATTTTTTTGAGCGAGGGTCCGATCTTGATCTTTTTTATGAAAAATACATTGGGGATCCTCGATATCTTGAGATTTTTGATCTCCTTGTCTTCTCCCAGGTGATAGGTCACAAGGTCTACGTCATGGCCCAGGTCGGACAGTGCTTTTATCCTTTGGTAGACGCTGATGGGGGTCCCCCGCGGCTGGAAGAAGGGTTCTGGGGCAAGCATTAGAATTTTCATCGATCTTCAGTTTATTCGGATGACTGTTCTGATTCAGAATCAAGGATCTCCCGAACGAAATAGATCTTTTTGTCCACGGACTCATGGTACGTGCGGACCATGATCTCTGCTAAAAGTCCCAGAGTGATGAACTGGATCCCGATGACTATGAGCAATATGGCTAACAGCAACAAGGGGCGTCCTGAGATGCCCACTTTGAGGATGAGGCGCTGATAGGAGAGGTATAGGCCAATGATGCCGCCGATGACACCGCTGGCCAGTCCGAATGCACCGAATATCTGAAGAGGCCGCGTGGAATAACTCAAGAGGAATTTCACAGTTAGAAGGTCAAGTATGACTTTTACGAATCGAAAGACCGTGTATTTGGATTTTCCGTGTTTCCGCGGCCTGTGGTTCACTTCGACTTCTGCGATGGAGACTCCGATGTTGCTGGCGATGGCTGGGATGAACCTGTGCAGCTCTCCGTAGAGATTGATGTTTTTGATGACCTCTTTTCGGAAGGCTTTTAGAGTACAACCGAAATCATGGAGTTTGACGTGAGTGATCCGGGAGATGAGCCAGTTGGCCATGGCAGAGGGGATGCGGCGTGTAAAAAGGCGATCCTTCCTTTTTTTTCTCCATCCACTGACGATATCGTATCCCTCCCGGATTTTTTCGATAAGAAGAGCAAAGTCCTGAGGATCATTCTGCAGGTCTGCATCCAGCGTGATGATGATGTCTCCCTTGGCATAATCAAAGCCTGCGGAGAGGGCTGCAGTCTGACCGAAGTTTTTTCTCAGCCGAATGACTTTCACCTTGAGATCCTCTTTCTGAATGCTCCGCAGCACCGGAAAAGACGAGTCCCAACTTCCGTCATCGACAAAAATGATTTTATACGAGAGATCCAGCTTTTCGCAGGAATGCTTGATCTCTTCATAGAGTTCGGGCAGATTTTTCTCCTCGTTGAACACAGGGATAACGATGGAGAGTGTGGGATGTTCTTTTGGATTCATTTCGGTCAATATATCACATTCACTGCTTTATCGTAAATAGCTGCGGCCGTTTGGGTCCTGAGATGTGAGTTGACAACGTGAGATTTATCCACTAAAATCTAATCCGACCAAGAGTAAAAATGCCAGAAAAAAAGATATTGATCGTTGATTACGACACCAAAAACCTCGAGCATATAACTGAGCTTTTTACCTCTCAAAAGCTGAATATCGTCACTGCGAATGATGGACAGATGGCGTACGAGAAGTACCAAGAAGAGAAGCCCGACCTGATCATACTCGAGGCCATGCTTCCCAAATTCCATGGCTTCGACTTGACACAAAAGATCTACAGCGAAACCAAGGGAAGCGTCCCCATCGTCATTGTGACAGGACTTTACAAAGGAGCCCAGTACAAGAATGAAGCGCTCCGTTCATTCGGCGCTGCCGACTATTTTGAAAAACCGTTTGATGACAACCAGTTGGTCAGTTCTGTCATGAATTTGCTATCCGATGAGATCGATATCGAAGAGGAACTCCCGGACCCTGATACTGTCCTCTCCTATCTTTCTCAGATGTCCAGGAAAACAGCTTCTCCTCCCAAAGAGGAAAAACTCGCTTAAAACGCCTAGTATTTTTTAAACCTGAAAAATATGACGAATCTGTGGACGCGATGCAACAGATGCCGTCGCATTCTCTATAAAAAAGACATCCTGGACAATCTGTATGTCTGTCTGGAGTGCAGTTTCCATTTTCGAATCTCGGCAAAAAAACGGCTCTCTATGCTTTTTGACGATGGGAAATATGAGCTTTTTGATGAGGCCATCTTTCCGGAGGATCCTTTGAATTTCAAGGATTCTAAAACCTATTCCAACCGCTTAAAGGAAAACCAGGATAAGACCTCACTCCCCGACGCTGTGCTCAATGCCATCGGGACGATGGATGGAATAAGTATCGTTGTTTCTGCGATGGAATTTTCCTTCATGGGAGGGAGCATGGGGTCTGTGGTCGGTGAGAAGATCACACGGGCGTTCGAAAAGGCGCTTTCGGAAAAATCTCCTGTGATCGTTGTCTCCAGTTCTGGTGGTGCACGGATGCAGGAGGGTGTTCTCTCACTCATGCAGCTCATGAAAACCAGCGCTGCGGTCGCCCGTCTCGATGAAGAAGGGATTCCTTACATTTCTGTCATTACGGACCCAACAACCGGTGGAGTCACGGCGAGTTACGCCATGCTGGGCGATATCAACATCGCTGAACCCGATGCCCTCATCGGCTTTGCCGGGCCGCGAGTCATCGAACAGACGATCAAGGAAAAATTGCCAAAGGGCTTTCAACGCTCTGAATTCATGCTCAGCCACGGCATGCTCGATGATGTGGTGGATCGTGGATATCTGCGCAGTTATCTCATAAGGGCTCTCCGGCTCTTCCTGAACAGGCCTCAATGAATTATGAGCAGTGCCTGGTATACCTGGACCAGATCCAGAACTTAGGTATTAAATTTGGGCTGGACAACGTCAGAACGATCCTCTCCTCTTTAAACGATCCTCAAAACCAATATCCCGCGATCCATATCGCTGGGACAAACGGGAAAGGTTCGGTTTGTGCCATTCTGAGCCAAATCCTCATGGAGCATGGCCACCGTCCCGGGCTATTCACCTCCCCTCATCTTGTCACTGTTCGGGAAAGGATCCGGATAGCAGGCGATCCCATCCCCGAAGAGGATTTCAGCCGGCATCTCTCCCGCCTCAGAGAAGTGGTTGAAGAACTTATCGTCTCGAAAGCATTACTGTCTCCCCCCACTTATTTTGAGATGTTGAGTTGCTTGGCTTTTCTTCATTTCGCAGAGAAGCGGGTGGACATGGCCGTCCTGGAAGTCGGGATGGGAGGGCGGTATGACGCCACGAATGTGGTGACACCCGTTGTCTCAGCCATAACGACGATCTCTCCAGAACATCAGAAGTTCCTCGGTGAAACACAGAGTGAGATCGCCTCGGAAAAAGCCGGGATCATCAAATCCGGAATTCCTCTTGTCTGTGGAGTTGAAGAGACGGTGGCGCACACAACGATCAGGAATAGAGCTGAGGAACTCAACGCCCCTTTTTTTGCGGTGTTTTCAGATAGCAGACGTTTGCATAAGGAGAAGACCGAACAGAACTTCCGGTTTGAATACATATGCGGCGAAGAAAAATATAATTATTTGCCATCCCTTCTTGGTGAACACCAGGGGAAAAATGCGGCCATCGCCATCGCTGTGGCTCGACAGCTGTCCAAAGATTGGAGACGATTAGACCAATCACGGATCATCCGGGGAATCGAGACGGCAAAGTGGCCCGGCCGTCTTGAGATCGTCTCTGAACGCCCGTTTGTCCTTGTTGATGGTGCACATAACGTAGAGGGGGCGAAGGCCTTGAGAAAATATGTCCAGGAATTTATCTCTTTGCCCTGTGTGTTAGTCTTTGCGGTCATGAGAGACAAGAATATCCAGAAGCTGTCCGAGATCCTTTTTCCTCTGGCACATACTGTTATTTGCACACGATTTCCTTACTTTAAAGCGGCTTCACCGGAGGATATCCAAAGACAGGCCTCCCGATTTCACGGCCGGATCGTCTTTCAACCGGATGTGCCGGAGGCCGCCCAGGCCGCTCTTCAAGCCGCCTCTCCCGACGGCGTTGTCCTGGTGGCTGGGTCTCTCTTTCTCGTCGGCGAGATCAAAAAAATCTTCGACTCCGCCAAGGAGTAAGAGTGGGTTGCATTTTAGTGGGATTAGTGTTAAATTTTCCTCTAATTTTAACTTCAATTTTGTGATCTTTTATCATGTTAGCTGTCGATGCCACGCTTTTAATTGTCTTTTTTATCGTCTGGATTCTTCTATTTGTGCTGAAAAAAGTATTCTTCAATCCCATCCGTAATATCATGGACGGACGCAAAGAGGCTGTCGAGAACAATCTCAAAGCCAGCGAAGAGGCGAAGACCCAGTATGAGACAAACATCCGCAAGATCGAAGACAGCCTGAAGGCCGCACGTTTGGCTGCCAGGGAAACCCAGGAACAATTCACGGCAGATGCTCTGCGGGAAAAGGACCGGATGCTCTCTGAGATAGCACAAGAATGTCGAGCGAAGGTAAACGAGGTCAAGGAGCAGCTGGAGAAAAAGGTGGAGGATTTGAAGAAGGATCTAGCATCTGAAAGTAAAGTCCTATCGGAAAAAATCGAACAGAGGCTGCTGCACTGATGGCACGGAAAACTTCCCTTATTCTGATCTTTATCGTACTCCCCTTTTTGCTCTTTATGTCCGTCGAAGACAAACACCATGACTCCAATCCCATGGCGTTTATCGCCAAGGTGGTCAATTTCCTCATTCTCTTTGGAGGGTTGGCGTATGTGCTGCGCAAGCCGATCAAACAGTTTCTGGAGGGCAGGGCTGTAGAGATCGACACCACGATGCGTGGCGCTGAGGAATCCCGCCATGGGGCAGAGAAAGACCTGGAACAGACCGCAAAACGGCTGCATGAGTTGAGTCAGGAAGTCGAGGAACTCAAAGACAAAGCTGTCTTGGAGGGGCAGAGAGAAAAAGACCGGATCATCCGCGCGGCTCAAAAGGAAAGTGCGAGGATGAAGGAGGCCGTCCAACAGGAGATCGAAATGATCTCCAGAGCAGGGATTAGAGGTTTGAAGGAATTTGCCGTGACTCTTGCAGCTGCCGAGGCTTTGGAGAGAATCCAAAAACGGCTAACTCCCGAAAAACACACACGGCTCATTGATGACTCCATCGAAAGGTTAGAGAATCTGTATGAAAAATCGCGTTCTGATTAAAAGATATTCTCAAGGCCTTATTTACGCCATCGGGGATGAGGAGGAGTTTGCCGCTGTCTATAAAGAGCTCCGGAATTTTTTAGACCTGCTCGAGTCCCGAGAGAAACTACAGGAGGTTCTCCAGAGCCCTTTCCTTTCATTGACAAAAAAGAAGGAATTGACGGGTGAACTGCTGCAAACATTGTCCTACAGGCCAAAAGCATCCCATTTTATCAGCCTCTGTGTGGAAAATGATCGTCTGGAGTTTTTTCGGGAGATTCTAGAGTTTTTACCGGAGCTTTGGAATGAAGAAAATGGTGTGGCTACGTTCGAGGTTTCCTCTGTCGTTCCTTTGACTGAAGTCCAAAAGGAAAGGCTGAAGGGAAAATTAGAGCTGTTGAAAAAAAAGCCAGTGTTTTTGAAATTCAGGAACGACCCTTCTTTGGTCGGTGGGCTTTCTATAAAACGCAGAAACATCATCTATGATGTTTCCATCAGGGGAAACTTGGACAGACTCAAAGAAAATATCATTGAAGGGTGAGGCGAAAATGGATTTAAAAGCCGATGAAATAAGCAAGATCATACAACGCCAAATAGAAGGATACGAAACAGGTGTGGATATCAGGGAGGTGGGGACGGTCACTTCTGTGGGAGATGGTATCGCCAACGTTTATGGATTGGACCGGGCGATGTATAACGAGTTGCTGGAGTTCCCGAATGATGTGTATGGCCTTGCTCTTAATCTGGAGGAAGAGAATGTGGGGGTTGTCCTTTTGGGAGAGAGCCATCTCATCAAGGAAGGCGACCTGGTCAAGCGGACGCACAGGATCATGCAGGTGCCCTCGGGCCCCACACTCGTTGGCCGTGTGGTCGACCCTCTGGGTATTCCCCTTGATGAAAAAGGTCCCATCCAGAGTGATGTGTTTATGGTTGTTGAACGTCTCGCCCCTGGTGTTGTGGACCGCATGCCCGTTAGGGAGCCACTGCAGACGGGAATCAAGGCGATCGACAGCATGATCCCGATCGGACGAGGGCAGAGAGAGTTGATCATCGGAGACCGCCAGACCGGAAAGACTGCCAT